>CAMDSU010000140.1 GCA_945907335.1 Bordetella parapertussis
AAGTGTCATGGGGCTTGCATACACATGTACACGAGCCACTGCCGCCTTTTGCTGTCAATGGACATGGCAGCTTTGTGGCACATGTACCCACCGCAAATGGCAAAGCCTGGTATGGCGGCGCGACCTTTGAGCGCAACAACGCATCCACCATGCACAGCGTACAAGCCCACGCACACAACCAACAACGACTTACACAGTTATTGCCCCAAGCCGCGCAGGCATTGCATGCGCAGTGGAACAGCGAAAGCGAACTGCATGCGTGGGTTGGCGTGCGTTGCGCATCGGTCAACCGCTTACCGAAAGTTGGTCCGTTGGATGAAAAACGCTTGGCAGGTGTGCATATGTTGTCTGCCCTTGGTTCCCGAGGATTGACAACTGCCTTGTTGTGCGCCGAATACGTGGCCGACCAAATAGAGGGCCGCCCGCTTACTGCTTCAGAAGCACTTTCCAAGGCCATGCAGTGTGATTTAGAAAACGCATAAAAAAACGCAGCCCTTTCGGACTGCGTTGTGAAGCGACACCTTTGAACTGCGCATTTCTTTAGAAATTAACTTGACTTCTGACTGACAGAACCTGTTCGCGAGTGGTTGTATGTTTATCGCCTTCTGAGTTGCGAGCTTTGAACAATTTACGTTACCAAAAAAACCATACACAAATGGATTGGCAGGGTTATCCCAGTGCCGCCAATTCAGCCATCAGTTTTTGTTGCTGCCATTCAATAAATGTACTTATATCTAATTGACATATAGCTCAAACTAAAAAGTAGTTGGTCAAGCTAGGGGCGCCCCTTATATTCCTGCGCTTATGGAAAATTTCTCATTCGCTTTTGTGCTCGCCGGGTTTGTTGTCGGCGTGATCGTAGGCCTGACAGGAGTCGGAGGCGGCTCTTTGATGACACCTTTGCTGATCTTCGGATTCGGCATCAAGCCTGCGCTTGCAGTCGGCACCGATTTGCTTTTTGCAGCAGCCACCAAATTCGGTGGCTTGCTCAATTTCGCGCGTCAACGCATCATTCCTTGGCGTGTGGTGTTCAGTCTCAGCTTGGGAAGCGTTCCGGCCGCCGTCGTTACGCTGGCGGTGCTGCACCATTTCGGCACCTCCAATCCCACGGTGCAACACGCGATCACCTTCACGCTCGGCATTGCCTTGTTGCTTACAGCGGCAGCCACGCTTTACAAAGCGATACGCGGTCCTTTGCGACGCCAAGACAATGCTGAAAATGAAGAGCTTGCACCTGCAGACACCACAAGCCATCCTTGGATGCCTGTGGTGTTCGGTGCGGTCATTGGTGTACTGGTCACGCTCACATCGGTGGGTGCGGGTGCCATCGGTGTCACTGTGTTGATGTTGCTTTACCCGCAACTCCCGCTGCCGCGCATCGTCGCTGCCGACATTGCGTATGCAGTGCCACTAACGCTGGTCGCCGGTTTGGGTCATGCCTCCCTCGGCACGGTGGACTGGAGCCTGTTGGGCATGTTGCTCATCGGTTCCTTGCCCGGCATCTGGCTGGGTTCTCACCTCGTTACCAGAGTGCCTGAACGTTTTATCCGCTCCGCCTTGTCTGTTTTGCTGGCTTGGGCTGGCACCAAATTGATTTTGATCTGACACACCATGTACCAATACACCGATTTCGATAAACGATTTGTCAAAGAACGCGCGACTCAGTACCGCGACCAGTTAGAGCGCAACCTCAGTGGCCGCTTGAGCGACGATGAATTCCGACCCCTGCGCTTGCAAAACGGCTGGTATGTACAACGCTATGCACCCATGTTGCGTGTGGCTGTGCCCTATGGCGAACTCAACAGTGCACAACTGCGTGTGCTGGCCACCATTGCACGCGACTACGACACACCCGAACCCGGTTTGTTTGAACGTGCACAAAACACGCAAGACGCCATTGGCGGTATTCCCGCACCTGCGCTGACCAAAAATTACGCGCATTTCACCACCCGTCAAAATCTGCAATACAACTGGATTCCGCTTCACAAAAGCGCCGATGTGATGGACTTGTTGGCCAGCGTGAACATGCATGGCATTCAAACCAGCGGTAACTGCATACGAAACATCACCAGTGACGAACGCGCCGGTGTGGCGGTCGATGAAATCGTCGACCCGCGCCCGTTTGCAGAAATTCTGCGTCAATGGAGCACGCTGCACCCTGAGTTTGCATTTCTGCCGCGCAAATTCAAAATCGCCATCAGCGGTGCTATGGAAGACCGCGCCGCCACCGCATGGCACGACGTGGGTTTGCATGTGCAACGCAATGCAGCCGGTGAAGTCGGTTTTCGCGTCATGGTGGGCGGGGGTATGGGTCGCACACCCATCACAGCCAGCGTGATCCGTGAATTTCTTCCTTGGAACCAGATATTGAATTTTTTAGAAGCCGTGGTGCGTGTCTACAACCGCTGGGGCCGTCGCGACAATATTTACAAAGCGCGTATCAAAATTTTGGTGAAAGCCGAAGGCCCGCGCTACAAAGAAGAAGTTGAAGCAGAATACCAGCGCATACTCACACAAGACGGTGCGCCACATACCATCACCCAAGCCGAATTCGACCGTGTCAAAGCCAACTTCGCTGCGCCTGATCTGGCGGCGCAAACCAGTTTGTCGGCTGAATCTGTGCATCAGCAGTTGACTCAGACAGCCGATCAGAACAAAGACTTTGCTCGCTGGTTGCAACAAAACGTGGCGGTACACCGCGATCCGCATTTGCGTGTGGTCACCTTGTCTTTCAAACGCTTGGGCCAAGCACCCGGAGATGCAACAGCAGATCAATTAGATGCAGCAGCGGTTTTGGCTGACCGCTTTTCTTCCGGTGAAGCGCGCGTAAGCCATGACCAAAATCTGGTGTTGCCTTGGGTGGCGGCGCAAGACTTGCCCGCGCTTTACGAGCAAGCCAAAGCCTTAGGACTGGCCAAACCCAATGTCCGCATGCTCACCGACATGATCGCTTGCCCCGGTGGCGACTATTGCTCTCTGGCCAACGCACGTTCACTACCCGTCTCCGCCGCCATCAGTGAACGTTATCAGGATCTGGACGAGTTGTTTGACCTGGGTGAAATCGATTTGCACATCAGCGGTTGCATCAATTCATGCGGTCACCACCACAGCGGCCACATAGGTATTTTGGGTGTCGATAAAGACGGCAAAGAGTGGTACCAAATCACCTTAGGCGGCTCTGACGGCTCAACGCTCAGTGGTGCGCCCAAGGCCGGCAAAGTCGTTGGCCCCTCATTTTCATCTGCCGAAGTGGTGGATGTGATTGAGGCAGTTTTGCAGGTGTACACAGAGCAACGTCACCACGGCGAAAGTTTTATTGATGCAGTCAACCGCATCGGCATCGAGCCCTTCAAAATCGCTGCCAATGCCGCCCGTCATTCATCGGATGACGAAGCCTTGAGCACCATCGACTGAAAGCTGAATATGCAACTGATTCCACACACTGAACAATCGGCCTTGTCCCGGGACCACGTCCTGACCTTGGCCAATGACGCAGACCCTATGCAACAAGCACTGCAAGATGTGCAAACCATTGAACTGCATTTCCCAAAATTCACCGATGGCCGCGCTTTCAGCCAAGCCTTGATGCTGCGCCGTCGCTGCAACTTCTCCGGGGACATCCGCGCGACTGGCGACGTACTGATTGACCAACTCAGCCAAATGCAACGCTGCGGTTTTTCAAGTGCCGTGCTTCGCGCCGACCAGGACATCGCCAAAGGGCGAGAATTATTGAAACATTTCAGCGCGTTCTATCAAGGCGATGTGACTCAGCCTCAACCTTTATTTGCAAGATGAAACCTGTACCCAAAGCCACCGAATTGCACGCCAAAGCCAGCGCCACGTTTGATGCCAAACTGGCTGCCACACAAGCGCAACTCAAAGCCGCTGCCGCTGAATTGCAACCGTTGAAGCAAGCCTCCAGCCTGGGCGCTGAAGACGTGGTTATCACCCACCTCATCAACAACTTGCAACTCGACATCCCCGTGTTTGTGCTGGAAACCGGCGCTTTGCACAGTGACACATTGGCTTTGTTGGAACGCTTGCAAGCGCATTCACGCGCACCTGTGCAGGTGTACCGCCCGCAGCACGAAGCTGTCATCGCTTTTGTCAAACAACCGGGGCAGCAAGCCATTTATGAAAGCATGGCCAACCGCAAAGCCTGTTGCTCCATTCGCAAAGTCGAACCGCTGGGTCGCGCTTTGCAAAGTCAAAAAGCTTGGATCACAGGTTTGCGCCGCGAACAATCGCAAGCGCGCGCCGAAGTGTCTGCGCAAGAAAACGACATGACCAACGGCGTGCCCATCGTCAAACTCAATCCGTTGGTCGACTGGACTTGGGGCGATGTCTGGCATTACATCGCCACGCACAAGGTCGACTACAACCCACTTCACGACCAGTTTTTCCCCAGTATCGGCTGCGCGCCTTGCACCCGTGCCATCAGCCTCGGCGAAGATTTCCGCGCCGGACGCTGGTGGTGGGAAGACGAGTCCGCCAAAGAATGCGGCTTGCATGTCAAAGCTTGATGCCATTGACTGCACTTACATAGCTGTTGAATCAACGTAAACATGAAAAGATAAGCTTTGAACATGAATGCCAGAAACCCCAATGAGTTGCATACCCTGAGCAACGCCCACCTAGACGCACTGGAAGAAGAAACTATTTTCATTCTGCGCGAAGTCGCTGCGGCATTCGAGAGACCCACATTGCTGTTTTCAGGTGGCAAAGATTCTTTGGTGATGTTGAAATGCGCTGAAAAAGCCTTTGGCATCGGCCGCATCCCCTACCCGTTGTTGATGATTGACACCGGCCACAACTTCCCCGAAGTCACCGACTTCCGCGATCTACGCGCCAAAGAGTTGGGCGCTGAATTGATTGTGCGCAGTGTTGAAGATTCCATGAAACGCGGCACGGTGCGACTGGCGCGTCCTGACGAATCGCGCAACGTGCACCAATCGGTCACGCTGCTTGAAGCGATTGACGAATTCCGCTTTGATGCACTGATTGGTGGCGCGCGCCGCGACGAGGAAAAAGCCCGCGCCAAAGAGCGCATCTTCAGCCACCGCGACAGCTTTGGTCAGTGGCAACC
>CAMDSU010000141.1 GCA_945907335.1 Bordetella parapertussis
GCATCCACGGTCAAGCGGATGGTTTGCGGCTTGGCGTCTTGCGGTTGGTTGCTGGCACGCGGCAACTCGATGTTTACAGAATGTTTCATCACCGGAATAGTGATCATAAAAACGATCAACAACACCAACATGACGTCCACCAGCGGCGTCATGTTGATTTCGTTCATCACCTCATCGGTATCGTCTTGGGTACCAAATGCCATGGCTCAAGCCCCTGTTTTCACGCGAGAACCGGTGATCAACAAGGCATGCAAATCGTGGGCGAAACGGTTCATGCGGGCCACGATGGATTTGTTGGCGCGTACCAGTGCGTTGTAGCCCAGCACCGCCGGAATCGCCACCGCCAAACCCAGCGCGGTCATGATCAAGGCCTCGCCAATCGGGCCCGCCACTTTGTCGATGGTGGCTTGACCCGCCATGCCAATTTGCATCAGCGCGTGGTAGATGCCCCATACCGTGCCAAACAAACCCACGAACGGTGAGGTCGACCCCACCGACGCCAAGATAGCCAGCCCGGACTGAAGTTTGCCCACCTCATCATCGATCGCATTTTGCAAACCACGGGTCACCCAGTCGCTGGTGTCGAGTTGCTTGGACAGTTCTGTCTGGGCCGCGCCCGTCTTTAAATGCGACAAGGCTTGCTGTCCCTTGGTGGCCACTTCGCGAAACGGGTTGTGCACCTCGTCGCCCAAGGTCTTGATGCCATCATTGATATTGGCGCTGTGCCAAAACGCTTCAATGCGCAGCGCTTGCTTGCGCGCCGACAACAGGTTGAGTGTCTTGACAACAATCACCATCCACGACGCCAGCGACATGGCCAACAGCAGCAATGCCACCGCGCGAATGATTGCGTCGCCCTCTGTCCATACATTCATCAGTCCATGGTCAATATTCATAGTTACTCTTTTTTCAAGTTAAAGGTGATCGGCACCTGATACCACATGGTTTCGGCCACGCCACCACGCTTGCCCGGCACATAGCGCCATCGCATGGCGGCGTCTAAGGCCGACTTGTCCAGCCGCGCAAACCCGCTGCTGGTGTGCAATTCCACTTTTTGCGGCACACCGTCCGCGCCAATCAACACCTTCACCACCACCTGTCCTTGTTCGCCCAAGCGCACACTCATGCGCGGGTAGTCTGGTGTGGGATTGTGCAAGTAATCCGCTTTGGAAGAAGGCAACTCGACTTTAGCCGCTGCAGGCGCTGGCACTGGCGCGGGGACGGGCGCGGGTGCTGGGGGTGGCGCTGGCGCAGACGGGGCCACGGCTACCGGTGCCGGTACAGGCAGAGCGACAGCAGGTGCAGGCGGAGCGACAGCCGGTGCCGGTGGTGGGGCAGGTGTGGGCGTCGTCACCACCGCTGGCGCAGCAGGGGCGGCTTTCGGCGTGGCCAACACCTCTGGCGCAGCTGGCGCGGTCTGCGGCGGGGCCGCAGGCGGAGGCACTGGGGTTGACACCGGTTTAGGTGGGGGCTCTTGCTTGGGTGGCGGCTTGACCTCTGGTGGCGGCTCTTGCTTGGGCGGTGGTGGCTTCACCTCTGGCGGTGGTGGCTCTGGCTTGGGCGGTGGCGGCTTGACCTCTGGCGGTGGCGGCTTGACCTCTGGCGGTGGCGGCTCTGGCTTGGGCGTTGGTTTCACCTCAGGTGGCGGTTGTGTGGTGCTGACCAGCATCGCAGGCACAACCACCTCGGCCACGCGCCTGAGCAAGCCCTGATGCAGCGCCCACAAAGCAAGCAGATGCAGCGCAAGCACGCTGCTGACAATGGCCCAAGTTCTGGCGTTCATGTCAACCGAAATGCGGCGGCCTTTTTTCTTTGATGGCATTCACGCCTTCGCGCACATCGGGGCCGCCAAAGCCCATGAATTCCAGCGCCAGCGATGTGTCAAACGAGGGCCCGGCTTGGCGCAACCAGTTGTTCAAGCTGTATTTGGTCCAGCGGATTGCGGTTTGACTGCCATTGGCAAGTTTGTCGGCCACTTCATAGGCTTTGTCCAGCAGCTTGTCGTCGTCCACACACAGCGACACCAGGCCGATGCGCTCGGCCTCTTCGCCGCTGACCGGTTCGCACAACATCAAATAGTATTTGGCTTTGGCCATGCCGCACAGCAATGGCCAGATGATGGCGGCGTGGTCACCAGCGGCCACGCCCAAGCGGGTGTGACCATCGACGATCTTGGCGCTTTTGGCGGCAATGGAAATGTCTGCCAGCAAACCGGCAACCAGGCCCGCACCGACCGCCGGGCCGTGCATGGCGCTGACCACCGGCTTGTCGCAATTGATGATGTTGTAGACCAAGTCACGTGCTTCTTTCCACACGCGGGTGCGCACTTCGAAGTCTTGGGCCATGTCTTGCACCAACGCCATGTCGCCACCGCCGGAAAAGCCCATGCCTTCGCCGCGCAGCACCGCGCAACGCACGCTGTCATCGCGGCCGATGTCACGCCATATCTCGCATAAATCGGCATGCCCGTGGTGTCCTGCAGTGGGCAGTTTGCCGTTGGCGGCTTTCATTTGAATATCGAGCACGCTGTCGTTCGGCCCGCGACGGGTGATGCGCAATGTGTCGTAAATGCTGTAGTCGATTTGCTTCATGGTGACATTGTCCTGTTTGCCATGGGACAGATTGTGCCTTGCGCCCAACCAGCGACGGCTTTGTTGACAAAGATCAAGCCCACATCTGGAAACGCAACGCATGATGGGATATCTGAGTGAACGAAAGCAAACGATGAAAGCACCCGCTACACAAGCCTACCGTCAAACCCTGGAGCGCATGCGCGAAGCCTTGCTGGAGCGCATGTCTGAGCAACGCGACGGCAAGGTCAGTCGCGCCGAAGTGGCGTTTGAGCAGTTTGACCATAGCCAAGACGATCCGGGGCTCATCAACAGCCAACGCGACTTGGCGTTCGCCATTGATGAAAACGAAATTGCGCAATTGCAAGCCATTGACGACGCGCTAGCTCGCATCACGCAAGGCGTGTATGGGCTGTGCCAGACATGCGGCAATGCGCTATCTGACGCACGTCTGCAAGTCGCACCCCAAGCCATGCGTTGCGCAGCTTGCCAAACCACTTTTGAAACCGCACACGCTACCCATTAAGAAAGCACACCATGTCCACTTACCATGCCATCGTCTGGATAGACCAACAAGAAGCCCATGTGCTGATGTTTGACCGCGAACATGTAGATACGCAACGTATACGGTCACGCAGTCACCACAGCCACCAAGGCAAGCACACAGACGCGCATTCTTTTTTCAAAGAAGTCAGCGATCAACTGGCCGGCACGCACGAGGTGTTGTTGACCGGTCCTGGCGCCACGCGTACCGAGTTCAAACAATGGTGTGGCTTGCATGCCAAAGGCGCGGCACATGCCATTGTGGACAACGTGGCGAGCGACCACCCCAGTGACGCACAGTTGGTGGCGATGGCGCGCCAATATTTCAAAAAATTTGACCAGATGGCCGCTGACCCGGGTCAGGTGTAACAGACTGTCGGCGCAGCCAACACGCCTTGTGTAGCGGCAATGAATCAAGCCCGCAGCGGCGAGACTTTTTGGTCAATGGCGCCAAACACGCTTTGGCCGTCTTTGTCTTTCATTTCTATGCGCACGGTGTCACCAAATTGCATGAATTCGGTGTGTGCTTTGCCATCCAAAATCGTTTCGATGGCGCGTTTTTCGGCGATGCAACTGTAGCCTTTGGCCCAGTCTTTGCGGCCCTCTTTCTCAATGGCTTTGTTGCTGACCGTGCCGCTGCCGATGATGCTGCCAGCGCGCACATTGCGCGTTTTGGCCAAGTGGGCAATCAACTGACCGAAGTGAAATGTCATCTCGGGACCAGCGTCGCACATGCCCACGCGTTTGTCGTTCCAATCGACCCGCATGGTCAAGTGCAAACGACCATGTTGCCAAGCGCTGCCGAGTTCATCCGGTGTCACTGCCACGGGGCTGAACGCGGTGGCAGGCTTGCCCTGCAAGAACCCGAAGTTTTTTGCCAACTCGCCCGGGATCAAACGGCGCAATGACACATCGTTGGCCAGCATGACCAAGCGGATACTTTCCAAGGCTTCATCCGCGTTGCACTGCATGGGCACGTCGCCTGTGACCACCGTGACTTCCGCCTCAAAATCGATGCCGTGGTCGGTGCTGACGGCAATGATGTCATCGCACGGGCCCAAAAAATCATCGCTGCCGCCTTGGTACATCAACGGGTCTTCGTAAAAATTGGCCGGTACTTCGCTGTTGCGCGATGCGCGTACCAACTCCACATGGTTCATGTAGGCTGAGCCGTCCGCCCATTGGTAGGCACGGGGCAGCGGTGCCATGCACATCTTGGGATCAAACGGGAAGGCATGCCGGGCTTTGCCCTGATTCAATGTTTGGTAAATGTCTTGCAGCTGCGGCGATAAAAAATTCCAGTCGTCCAGCACCTGTTGCAAACGCTGGGCGATACCGCTCGCATAATGGGCACTGCTTAAATCTCTGGAAACCACCACCAGTTGTCCATCGCGTGACCCGTCTTTGTATGTAGCTAATTTCATGCAAGCATTCTATCCACCGACCTTGAAACACCGGCTCGCACTGGCAGCTTTGCTGTTGTTGGTGCTGTTTGTGCACCTGGTCGGTTTGCGTGCCTTGTCAGTGGCGTGGCCGACACAAGCTGGCGACAGCTCGCGCCTGAGCTTGCAATGGCAAGCTGCTGTGCCCCCTGTCGTGACCTCTGCGGCAGCGCCGACGGTTGCGCCGCCTCGCAAACCCGCCAAACCCCGCCCCTCTCGCAGCGCGCCTGAAGAAGGGTTTTATGCCCCCAGTCCTGCCCCGGCGTCCGCGCCAAATGAGCCCGAGCCCGCAGCTTCAACCGAGGCCATGCCCAGCGAAGAAGCAGCGGTGGCACAAACAGAAACACCCCCTGAAGAAGCCATCACCAGCGCGCCTTCTGTGGACACGGCAAAAAGCCTCGCCGAACCCACGCAAGCCGCAGCACCTGACGCACCGCCACCCACTGAAGCCTCAGTGCCTGTGCTTGCCCCGGTGACCGCAGACACGCTTGC
>CAMDSU010000142.1 GCA_945907335.1 Bordetella parapertussis
AGGCGTCGTTTGTGTACTTTGCAGGGATCTCATCGAACTGAGGACCGTACTTGCGCTTATCAATTTGGTGGCAGGCAACGCAATTGTTGGTTTGCATGAGTTTTTTCAGCGGGTCGCTTTCTGCATAAACAGTTTTGGCAGAAAACAACGAGGCGGCACACACCAGCAAGCCGAAAAAGCGCAGTGCAAAAGAAGAATCAGGAGAAGTGGAATAGTTGTTCATGATCACAATTAAAGAAAAACCATGTGTTGGCTAGTCAAACAACAAGGCCACACACGAGAAAGCGTTGTTTAATGAAAAACGCGCTGCACGAATGCAGCGCGTTCAAGCGGCATTAAGCCAATGACATTACTGAGGTGTTACCTTGAAGATAGCACCACGAGTCTCATCACCCACATACAAAACGCCTTCAGCTGAGTGCAAGTGACGCACGCGACCTGCGTAGTCAGGGTATGACATTTCGATCTTCTTGGCAGACATACCGTCTTTGCTCACGTCAAGAATGTCGATACGGTTGCCAACGGGTGTACCGTGGATACCAATACCTGCATAACCAACGGCCAGACGACCTTCCCATTCTTTCCACTGTTTGCCAACCAGCCATGCGCTACCGCACATGCCTTGTGACAAGCCGCCGTTGTTGAACGCTGGCTTCAATGCATTGGGATAGGCTTTCAAGTCGGTCATGGGCATGAACGCAGCGCGTTCTTTTTGAGGCATGGCACCCATTTGGTTAGGTGAGTAGCCGCAGTAGCCATCTGGACAAGCAGGGCGTCCGTTGACTTCGCCACGTGGATCCCAGCCGCCATTGCCGCCATTGACGAGCTTGGTGACTTCATCGCTGTGCCAAGGACCATTTTCCGAAATGTAAACATCGTTACCACGGAAAGTGATGCCTTGAGGATTGCGGTGACCGTAAGTGAAGATACGCTGGTCGAAACCTGCTGGTGGCTTGTTGCCTGCGGCGCCTTTGCCGTCACGGTCAACGCGCAACACTTTACCGACCAGCTTGGTGCCGTCTTGTGGGCCGGGGCCGCTGTGGTTGTCGCCGATTGTCACGTACAAGAAGCCATCAGGACCGAATGCCAAAGCGCCACCGTTGTGTGCGCCAGGGCCACCGAAGGGGTGGTTGGATTTCTTGGGCTTGTAACCCATGTCGTTGATGATTTCGGTAACGTCAGACACGCTCTTCATGTCAGCGCTGACCTTCATGCGCATCAAAATGTTGGCATAGCCGCCAAAAGCGCGGTTATCGCCTTTTGAAGTGGAACGAAGGTAGACAAAACGGTTTTTGTCAAACTCAGGGTCAACTGCTACGCCTAAAACACCAGCTTGTCCGTCGCAAAACAAATCATTTTTGACAGATGAATAGCCGGCTGAACCGCCGATGCCCAACAATTTGTTGACGCTTCCTGATGGGGTACGCACTGAAAGGCCGCCGCATTTTTCAGTGAAGAAAAAAGTGCCGTCTTTCATAGCGGCCATACCCCAAGGGTCTTTGGCTTCGACGAATTGTTCTACTTTGACATTGACGGCCAAGGCAGACTGAGCGCCCATCAAGCCGGTGGCGGCTAAAACGAGGGAAGGCAACAAGTGAGTGCGAGCTTGCTTAGCAAAACTTTTGCTATGTGTGTGAGGCATTTCTACTCCATATGGTGTGAAAACCAGCGGCTAACCACTGGCAACTGTTGAGGAACTCATGTGAGTTGAATGTTTGGCGCTGCAAGAAGCACGAATGAAACCGCAGGCACAACCACCCAACTTGCAAGCATCGTAAAGAAGGCTGTGCAGCTTCGTATAGTAAAAATACCTAGGCTTCATAAGTTGTGAAATATTCCCAAAACAGGCAAAACTACCCAGGGGGTTTTCTTGAAAATCTCGCTCAGATCTGCACGTTCGAATCGATGATTTGATGCCGTTGGGCCAAATGCACCATGCCTGCCAAGGTGTCTACTTGAAGCTTTTCTCTGATTTTTGTTTGCCGGTTGTAAACCGTTTTTTCATTCAAGTTCATGACTTTTGCGCAATAGCTCACGGTTTTGCCCAAGGCCAACAAGCGAAACAATTCCAATTCGCGCAAGGTGAGTGAGGCTATGCGCTCCAGCTCTTTTTGCAACTCGGGATCTTGGCTTAGCGCATCGGTGTGGGGGTCTGCGGGGGCCTCGCCTAAATTCACGGCATGTATGGCCAGCAGCAATTTTTCCGGCGCTACGTTTTTAGACACAAATGATTTTGCGCCCGCCTCAAGTGCTTTGCGTTTGACCAAGGGCGCGTCGTACATTGAACAAATCAACACTTTGGCCTGGTCATCGCGCAGCAATATTTTTTGCAGCAAACTCAAACCACTGACGCCCGGCATGGACAGGTCCAGCACAGTGACGTCCGGTTGGTAGACCACGAATGCAAGATAGGCCGAGTCGGCATCGCTGGCCTCTGCCGCCACTTCTATGGAAGCATCAGCTTCAAGCAAGCGTTTATAGCCCGCCCTTACAACTGGGTGGTCATCGACCAATAAAACTCGGATCATCTGTTTGGTGTGTGTGAAATCAATTTCAATCGGCGGTGACCGACAAAAGCCAATGTTCGAGCAAACACACAAAAGGGAATTATTCCCCTGTTCAAAGAGCAGAAACCCAAAGGGCCTTTAGGTTTTATGGTCAATATTCACGGCATTGTGTAGTGTTGTGCAGGCTTAGAAGGCATCAGCCAAGCATGTCAACCTCAAACCGCGTGCACGACTCAGAACGGAATATCGTCGTCCATGTCATCAAACCCGGACTTCGCCGCTGCCGGGGCTTTGGCCGCCGCCGGTGCTGCTGCGCGTGGTGCGCTGCGTGCGCCGCCGTCTTCACCGGAAGGTGCGCCCATGCCTTCGCGTCCGCCGAGCAACTGCAATTCGGTAGCGATGATGTCGACGGTGTTTTTTTCCACGCCTGTGGTTTTGTCGGTGTAAACGCCGTATTTCAAGCGGCCTTCTACATAAATAGGGCGGCCTTTTTTCACATATTCACCGGCGATTTCGGCTAAGCGGTCATAAAAAGTGACGCGATGCCATTGCGTATCCTCAACTGTTTCACCGCTGTTTTTGTCTTTGCGCTTGGTGCTGGTAGCGATGGACACATTGGCCACAGCTTGACCGCTGGGCAAATAACGCACTTCAGGGTCGCGGCCACAGTTGCCGAGCAGAATAACTTTGTTAACGGATGCCATGGTGTTCCTCTTGGTGTAACAGTGAATAAGTGGTGTACGAATGCAGATTATGCGTGCTGGGCACTGAAGAGATCAGTGCGCTGTGACGCTCGCCGAGGGTGCGCTGCGCACATAACGCGTGTGCCAAGCCACGGCCAACCAAATCAACATCAACAACACACTGGCCAGGAAAACACCGTGCGACCCATTGCGTTTGACCAGCCAGCCGCCGAAAGCGCCGCCCGCAAAAATACCCAAGGATTGCAAGGTGTTGTATACGCCCAGCGCCGCACCGCGTGCGCCTGCAGGCGCAAGGCGTGAGGCCAAACTGGGCTGGCTGGCTTCCAGCACATTAAAGCCGCAGAAAAACACAAACAGCAACACGGCCAGCAGCCACAGCTGAGGCTCACCCGCCCAGGCCATCCAGCCCCAGGCGGCTTGCACCGCCAGTACCAGCGCAATACACGTCAAAAACAGCGGGCGCAAATGGCCTTTGCGTTCCAGCGGAAACAGCGTCATGCCCATCACTACAAAAGACAACAACACCGCTGGCAGATAGACATAGCCGTGGTCACTGCCGGCCACACCGGCTTGCAACAACAGCGCAGGAATCGCCACCCAAGAAGCGAGTTGCACCGCGTACAAAGCGAACACGCCGAAATTCAGGCGGATCAAATCGGGATGCACCAGCAGGCCCCACAGGCTGTGCGGCGATTTGGAAATGGACTGCAAAGGCATTTCTTTCGGGGTCCACCAGCGCACAATGAGCATGCCGCCCACAGCCAGTCCCAGTGTGACGGTGAAAATCGCTGACATACCGCCCCAACCGGAAAGCAGCGGACCCAGTAACAGCGACAACGCAAACATCAAACCGATACTGCCACCCACCAAAGCCATGCCTTTGGTGCGAACTTCGTCCCTGGTTTGATCGGCCAACAAGGCAGTCACTGCGGCAGAAATGGCGCCAGCGCCTTGTAGCGCCCGACCAAAAGCCAGACCGGTCACACTCGTGGCCATGGCACCGATCACACTGCCCAATGCAAGCAAACCCAGCCCCAAGTAAATGACACGCTTGCGCCCCCAACGGTCTGCCGCCAGCCCGAACGGGATTTGCAGCAGCGCTTGCACCAAGCCATAAATGCCCATGGCAAAACCCACCGCACTGGCGTCTTGTCCGCCTTCGTAGTGTTGGGCCTCGATCATGAACACAGGCAGCACCATGAACAAGCCCAGCATGCGCAGCGCGTAAATACTGGAAAGCGAAAACGCCGAGCGCTTTTCATCGGGCGTCATGCGAGCCGACGTGCTGGTATCTGAGGAAGTATCGGTAGACAAGGGAACAGTGCCAGTGCAAACAGTGTGAAACATCACATTGTCACCCATGGCCCGCCCGTATCATGCAGCGCATGGCAAAAGACAAAACCCTCTTCAGTTGTAGCGAATGTGGCGGCACCAGCCCCAAGTGGCTGGGCAAATGCCCGCATTGCGAGGCGTGGAACACCTTGGTGGAAAGCCGGGTCAGCGACACGGGGGCCAGCAAAAACCGTTACAGCGAACGCGCCGGTTTGGCACCTGCGTCGCCGGTGATGGCGCTCAGCGACATTGAAGCGCAAGACGTTGACCGCACACCCACGGGTCAGGATGAACTCGATCGCGTACTGGGTGGCGGCATGGTTGAAGGCGGTGTGGTGTTGATCGGCGGTGACCCGGGCATTGGCAAATCCACTTTGTTGCTGCAAGCCTTGGACGGTTTGCAGCGCAGCGGCCAGCGCACCCTTTATGTAACAGGCGAAGAATCTGGCGCGCAAGTGGCGTTAAGAGCGCGCAGATTGGGTTTGGACAACAGCCGTGT
>CAMDSU010000143.1 GCA_945907335.1 Bordetella parapertussis
TGCAAAGTGCCGCGCATTTCGGCGGGGTCCATCCAGTTGTTGGTTGGACCGGCTTCTTCTTTTTTCTCAGAACAAATGTAAGTGCGGTCTTCGACCCGGGCCACGTCGCTGGGGTCGGAGCAGGCCAAAAATGAATTCGGGCGTTTGGCCGGGTTGAGCTTTTTGAAAGTACCGGCGTCTACCAATTGCTGGCACAAGCGCTGGTACTCTTCTTCACTGCCGTCGCACCAATAGACTTGGTCGGGTTTGCACAAGGCGACCATTTCATTGACCCAGGCAATCAGCCGGGTGTGCTTGACATAAGCGGGTGAATTCATCTGACACTCCTCATTCAAAAAATTAAGGTCAGTACCTTGTGAAAAGGCACTGACCTCAATCCTTTGAAGCGGTCCGTGTCACGGGCAGCGAGGCATTCTAAAAACCCCTGGCGAGGGCGCCTGTCATCTGTGTAACAACGGCAACTGCATGGCGCACGTTAATTCTGTCGCCGAAAGTCAAAAAACGCCCGCAGGGCGTTTTGACTAAAAAGAATGCTGTCACTTGGCCGCCCACAAAGCGGTCAGGCCATGAATATCGCGATGAATGCCAGCATGAAAATCAAGACAGCACCGCCAATAGGCAAAACAAAGTGCATCAAAGGGACAATGGACTCAACAACGTCTTCTTCAGGTTGCGGGGCCGGGGAATGGTCGGACATGGTGGCTTCCTTGGGTACAAAATTGAAGTCCATTCTAAGACACCCATGCTGACCACAAACTGTCTGTGAGAATACGGGTTTTGTTGAGCCGCCTGCCGAAGGAGGCAGTGCGTTTTCCTTTTTTCTAGGCCACTTTATGCGCGTTCTTGCCCCACAGCCATTCACCCGCGGCCAGGCCTTGCCTGGTATTTTGAACACGCGCATCGCCATTTTGGACGGCGCCATGGGCACCATGATCCAGCGTTTTAAATTGACCGAGGCACAGTACCGGGGCGAAGGCGGACCGCCCGGTATGTATGCGCGTTTTCGTGAGTTTCCAAGGGATATCAAAGGCAATAATGAATTGCTCAGCCTGACCCGACCCGACATCATTCGCGACATCCACGAAGGCTATCTGGCCGCCGGGGCAGATTTGATTGAGACCAATACCTTTGGCGCGACCACGATTGCCCAAGCAGATTACGACATGGCCGATCTGGCTGATGAAATGAACTTGGCCTCGGCGCGCATCGCCCGCGCGGCCTGCGACAAATATTCCACCCCAGACAAGCCGCGTTTTGCAGCGGGGGCGCTCGGGCCCACGCCGAAAACGGCCAGTATCAGCCCAGATGTGAACGACCCCGGCGCACGCAATATCCATTTTGAAGCCTTGCGTGTCGCTTACCTGGCGCAAGTCAGGGCCTTGGTCGAAGGCGGTGTGGACCTGCTGTTGCTAGAGACTATTTTTGATACGCTCAATGCCAAAGCTGCTTTGTTTGCGATTGACGAATATTTCGAAGAAAGCGGCGAGCGTCTGCCATTGATCATCAGCGGAACCGTGACGGACGCTTCGGGCCGGATTTTGAGCGGTCAAACCGTCACTGCGTTTTGGCACAGCGTGCGGCATGCCAAACCGCTGGCCATTGGTCTCAACTGTGCGCTGGGTGCAGCGCTGATGCGGCCCTACATACAAGAGCTGGCCAAGGTGGCCGGCGACACTTTCATCAGCTGTTACCCGAACGCGGGTTTGCCCAACCCGATGAGCGATACCGGTTTTGATGAAACGCCTGAAGTCACCAGTCGCTTGTTGCATGAATTCGCGGCAGAGGGTTTGGTCAATATCGTCGGCGGCTGTTGCGGAACTACACCGCAACATATCCAGGCCATCGGTGACGCGGTCACGCCTTTGAAGCCGCGTGGCATCCACAGCGCCGTGTTTCCACAGGCGGCTTAAGCGTCTAGGTTCAGCGCCATGGTTTTGCCCAGTTCTACGCCCCATTGGTCGTAGGCATTGATGCCCCAGATAGCCGCTTGGCAAAACACCTTGTGTTCGTAAAGCGCGATCAAGGCGCCGAGGTTGTAGGGGGTCAGGTGGTCCATCCACAAGCTGCTGCTGGGGATATTGCCGGGGAAACTGCGGTGAGGGGCCAGTTGTTGAGCCAGCGCCAGAGACAAACCATCCGTCAGCAATTGCTGCACCGTGTCCTCGGGGGTTCTGCCCAATGCCAGCGCTTGGGCTTGCGCTTGCATATTGAGCAACACCACGCGTTGGTGTTCGGCAGCCAAGGGCATGCCTGTGTAGCCCTGTCGCACACCGATAAAGTCCACTGGCACCAAGTGCTGGCCTTGGTGCAACAGTTGGAAATACGCATGTTGCCCATCATTGCCCAAACCGCCCCACAGCACAGGCGCGGTGGACACGGAACAAACACTGCCGTCAATGTGCACCCTTTTGCCATTGGACTCCATGTCTTGCTGCTGCAAAAACCCCACCAATTTGCCAAGCGCCGAGTGATAAGGTGCCACATGGTGGGTGGATGCGCCCAGAAAATTGCGGTTCCAAATGCCGAACAAAGCCATGACCAGCGGCATATTGTGTGCGGCTGGGGCATGCAAAAAATGCTGGTCCATGGCGTGTGCGCCTTGCAGCATGTGCAGATAAGCCTCGCGACCTATGGCTGCCGCCAAGGGCAAACCGATGGCCGACCACAGCGAATAACGACCGCCCACCCAATCCCAGACGCTGAAACAACACTCGCTGCTGATGCCATGCGCTTGCGCCAGTTCGGGCTTGGCGGTCACTGCCGCCAAGTGCAAGTGCAAGTTGGCCGCTGGGCAACCAGCGTCTAGCAGCCAACGCCGCGCGGACGCGAACAAGGCCATGGTTTCTTGCGTGGTGAATGATTTGCTTTGCACGACAAACAAAGTGCGTGCGGGGTGCAGTGCAGACAGCGTTTTGGCCAGTTGCCAGATATCCACATTGGACACGTAATGCACGTGTACCGGCGGTGGCCTGAAGCCGTCTGCGCTGGGCCATAACGCCTCGGTCGCCATGCGCGGCCCCAAGTCCGAGCCGCCTATGCCCAGATTCACCACGTCGGTGATGCGCTCCCCGCCAAAGCCGGTGCAAGCACCGGCGCGCAGTTGTTCGGCAAAACGGCAATACCTGTTCAGCTCAGCGCTAACTGCCGCTGAAATGTCATTGCCCCAAGGCGGATCCGCTTGTTCGCTGCCACGCAAGGCCACATGCAACACCGCGCGGTCTTCGGTGCGGTTGATGTGTTCACCGCGAAACATGGCTTGCGCTTGCGGCATCACGCCAGACTCTTCGGCCAGTTGCAACAACACTTGCATCACTTCAGCATCCACCCGTTGGTGAGACGCGTCCAAGCTCAACCCGGCTGCGTTGAATTGCAACTCGGCGTGTCGTTTCTCATCTTTCAGCAACTCACGCAATGGCGCTTGACCAGCTTGAGCCAATGCCTGCAGTTGTTGCCAGGCTATGCGGTGTTCGGGGCGGACAAATAAGGCCATGGTCATGGTGATATCCAATGTAAACGCCATTGGTCAGGGGTGGGCGTCATGTGTCAGTCACTCATTATTAAGAACGTATGTTGCACTTGCGTTGCAATTGAATAGTTTACGCAAAGGCCCCATGCTGATTGTGCGATGCATACCAAAACCGAAGCACGCAGAGCTTCACGTTAAAATCTTTTCATTCCAAGGAGCGTTGCAGCTTCACACGAAGCCAGGCTTGGGACATTTCTTCGCAACGACGCTCACCTGTATTGCATCCACCAGGTGAGTCTATGAATTCCGTTTCCCGTCTTGTCCCGCCCATGAAGCTCTCAGGCTTAGAGCCTGTGTTCATCGCTTCCAGCCAATCACACGGTGCTGAACAAAACAGCGACGACGAATTAAGCGCACAGCCGCAAGCCACTTTCGTCAACATCGGCGAGCGCACCAACGTCACCGGCTCTAAAGCCTTTGCCCGCATGATTTTGAACGGCGAGTACGAGCAGGCTTTGGCAGTCGCGCGTCAGCAGGTGGAAAACGGCGCACAAATCATCGACATCAACATGGACGAGGCCATGCTCGACAGCCAAGCGGCCATGGTGCGGTTTTTGAACCTGATTGCATCTGAGCCCGATATTTCCCGCGTGCCCATCATGATCGACAGCAGCAAGTGGTCGGTGATCGAAGCGGGCCTGCGTTGCATACAAGGCAAAGGCATTGTGAATTCCATCAGCATGAAAGAAGGCTTGGACGAGTTCAAACGCCAAGCCAAACTGATCAAGCGCTATGGCGCAGCGGCGGTGGTGATGGCCTTTGATGAAAAAGGCCAAGCAGATACATACGCCCGAAAAATTGAAATTTGCGAACGCGCTTACCGCGTGCTGGTGGACGAGGTGGGTTTTCCAGCGGAAGACATCATCTTTGATCCGAATATTTTCGCCATCGCGACCGGCATCGAAGAACACGACAACTACGCGGTGGATTTCATCGAAGCCACGCGTTGGATCAAACATAATTTGCCCGGCGCAAAGGTAAGTGGCGGTGTGTCGAACGTGAGCTTTTCATTCAGAGGCAACGACCCGGTGCGCGAAGCCATACACACGGTGTTTTTGTACCACGCCATCCAAGCCGGTATGGACATGGGCATTGTGAACGCAGGCATGGTCGGCGTGTATGACGACTTGGAAGCGGTATTGCGCGAGCGTGTCGAAGACGTGGTGCTGAACCGTCAACCTCATTACAAAGACGGCGAAGAGCACCTAAGTCCGAGCGAGCGTTTGATTGAGATTGCTGAAAACGCCAAAGGCGCAGCCCGCGACGACAGTGCCAAACTCGCGTGGCGCGGCACACCGGATGCGCCGGTGGCGGTCGCGCAGCGCTTGAGCCACGCACTGGTGCACGGCATCACTGACTTCATCACGGTGGACACCGAAGAGGCCTACCAACACACACTGTCAACAGGCGGGCGACCGCTGCAT
>CAMDSU010000144.1 GCA_945907335.1 Bordetella parapertussis
GTGACGCAATTGGTGTTGGTCAATCCCTTGGGCCTGGAAGACTGGAAGGCGCTAGGGGTTCCCACTCTGAGCGAAGACCAGTGGTATGCGCGCGAACTGAACCAGACCGATGAACGCATGCGTAACTACCAACTCAAAACCTATTACGCCAATGAATGGAAGCCTGAGTACGAACCGTGGGTGCAAATGATCGCTGGCATGTACCGTGGCCCCGGCAAAGAAACCGTGGCCCGGCATTCGGCACAAACATTTGTGATGATTTTTCATCAACCCGTGCTTTACGAGTTTCCAAATATCAAAGTTCCCACGCTGCTGTTGATCGGGGAAAAAGACACCACCGCCATTGGCAGAGACATGGCATCCGAACCTATCAAATACACCATGGGCAATTACCGCGCTTTGTCACTCAAAGCCGTCAAAACCATTCCCGGTGCCCAACTGGTTTTGTTTCCCGACCTTGGCCATTCCCCACAAGTTCAAAACCCCGATCGCTTTCATACCGCATTGGTCAACCAATTGGTGGCCTTGACGGGTGACTGACTAGCGCACCGCCCAACCACCGCTGACGGGAAATACCTGTCCGACAAAGCAGTCCGCTTTGGATGAGCACAAGTAAGCGGCGAACTCGGCATCTTCCTGCGGCTTGACCAAGCGGCCCAGTGGCACCTCGCGTTTTAATCGCTCTATAAAGCGCGGGTCAGCCTGTACCTGCGGCGGGAAATAGGTAGAGTTGTCGACAAAATTTTGCGCGATGGCATTGACTTGGATATTCATTGGTGCGAGTTCCACACCGATGGCTTGCACATACGCCAGTTGCGCGCCGCGTGCTGCGCTGTAACTCGATGCCCGCTTCATACCGCGCAATGCACTGGCGCTGCCCATGACCAAAATTTTGCCGCGCCGTCTCTCTTGCATTTGCGGCAACACCGCTTTGACCAAACGCTGTAAGGGATGCACCATGGTGTTGAACATGTGCTGCCATTCGCCCTCATCCACATCGCCCACGGGTGTGGAAGGTGCGGGCACTGCCAAATTCACCAGCAACACATCGATACGACCATGACGTTGGACCAAGTCCTCAGCCGCTTGCAGGGGCGTCACATCGTGGGTGTCTGTCAACACTTGCGCGCCATGTGCAGCCAAGGCTTGGCACAAGGCGGGCCCCATGAACACATCGGCTTGTGTCACCACAATGCGCTGACCTTGCAACATGTTTTACTCCGGCAAATCGTCTTCTTCTTCGTTCACGGGCAACAACTGCACGTCTGGCATCACTGGGCGGGGGGTGCGTTTGCCATGGGTGGTGATGATTTCCACATACACCTGCGTGGCTTGCTCTTTAGCAGCGGCATCAATGGATGTGATGACCTCGGACAAGTGCACCGTTTGCGCGGCTTCTGCGCTCAAACCAAATCGGCATTGGAAGTCCCAAAAATCCACGTCGGCGGGCAAAGGGCGGCGGCGCTCACGCTTTAAATATTTGCGCACATCGTGCTTGATGGCATCGAGCACACGATCCGGATGCCGTCCTTCCACATGCAGGGGGTAATTTTTTCTCATGCGCGGATTATGCGGCCCTGCCATCGCCTCGCCGACTGCGGGCCCATAATCTCTTTCTTTATTCATAGGTGCGTTGCCATGGCTGCTGTGATTGCCATTTGTCTGGGAGCCTGTTTGGGTGCATTGGCACGCTGGCAACTGAGTGTCCATTTCAACACTTCCAACTTGTTGCCATGGGGCACGCTCTACGCCAATTTGATCGGCGGCTACCTGATCGGTGTGTGCGTCGGCGTCTTTCAGCAAGCCCCTGAGCTTGACCCGTTGTGGCGCATGCTGTTGGTCACCGGCTTTTTAGGGGCGCTGACCACGTTTTCATCATTCAGCAGCGAGGTGGTGCATATGCTTTTAAACGCGCGCTATGCCACCGCCTTGCTGACCGCCAGCTTGCATGTGATTGGTTCATTGCTGTGCACCTTGGCTGGCATCAAAACAGTTGAATGGCTGTGGCTGCGGTAAGCCGCATGTCAGCACCATGTCCGACAGTGGAACGCAGATGAACACGCCCGCAGTCACCGTCGACCGCTTGTCTCAGCTAGAGCAAGCCAGAACCGCCATCATGCATGACGGTCAAGCGCATTCACCGTGGGTCGCTGATTGGATCAGCCAAAGCTGGCATCGCTGTTTGTCTCAAGGCATGCAACCGCATTACCAAGTCGGTTTTGACCCTGTGTCAGGCGCTCACATCAAACGTACGCTAGACCAACAACATGAACTGGTTCAGGCAGCACGCCCAGAGCTTGAGCGATTGGGCAGGGCTATTGCCGGCACCTCTTTTTTTCCACTCATCACAGACGCCAAAGGCGTGGTGATTGATGTCGGCGCGGGCGTGGGCCGCCATGACCGACGGGTCGATGTGATCGCCCGAGTCGGGGTCGACTTGAGTGAGCAAGCGGTGGGTACGTCGGCCATTTGTGCCGCGCTGATTGAAAAAAAACCAGTGTGGTTACACCGTGGCGAACATTTTTTCAAAGACACCTCCATTTATAGCTGTGCGGGTGCACCTTTGTGGAATGGTCAAGGTGACTGCATCGGCATGCTCGACCTGACAGCTGCCATGAGCCAAGAGCGGCCAGAACTTATCCATTTGGCGGCCTTGTCAGCACGCAGCATCAGCAACGCATTTTTATTGCGCCAACCCCACCATTTGCTGTTGCGCTTGAATTGGCCCGGCCGCTTGATGGCTGATGACAACGATGGTCTGGTCTTACTGAGCAGTGAGGGCGAGGTTTTGGGTGCCAACATGCCCGCCCGCGACATGCTCCATTGGGTGGGAACTGTTCCCCAGCATGCCAGTGATTTTTTTGCCATACCTGTCGGTTTGTTATTTGATGCAGCCAACCATGCCCAAACCATGGATGTGCCGCTATGGTCTGGGTTGCATTTGCAGGTGCAAAGCGTTTTGCAACATGCCGGGCACAACGCGACACAACCGGCTACCACAGGCGCGCTGCAGCAACTCCAACTCGCCATGATCAACAAAGCCATTGCCCAGGCCAAAGGAAACGTGGCGCAAGCCGCAAAAGCGCTGGGCATCAGCCGGGCCACGCTTTACAGAAAACTGTCGCGTAAGAACAGCCACTAAGCTTTGTGGGTACTTACCTTGGCGCATAGAATGCGCCCTTGCCCATACCTCGGAGCCGGCTATGCAGGGACTACTCGCTTTTTCCAACGCGATTGACAGAATCAACACATGGATCAACCGCTATGTGATCTGGCTCATACTGGCCGCTACGGTCATCAGCGCGGTCAACGCCTTGGTGCGCAAAATTTTCAACACCAGCTCCAACGCATTTTTAGAAGTGCAATGGTATTTGTTTGCAGCTTCTTTTTTGCTGGCTTCTTGCTACACATTGCTGCAAAACGAACACGTCAAGATTGACGTGGTGTATTCCAAATTTACACGCCGAACACAAACACAAATTGATATCTTCGGTTTTGCCTGCTTCATGTTGCCCATGTGTACGGCGGTGATGTGGTTTGGCGTACCGTTTTTCTACAAAGGTCTGATGTCTGGCGAAATGTCCTCCAACGCCGGTGGTCTGATCCGTTGGCCGGTCTACGCCATGATCCCGCTGGGCTTTGGGTTGCTGTGGTTACAAGGCGCTTCAGAGTTGATCAAGCGCATCGCTTTTCTCAAAGGCCTGATTCCTGACCCAACCCTCAAGCCTGGCGAAAAATCTGCCGAAGAAGAATTGGCCGAAGAAATTCGCAAGTTGGCAGAAGCCAAAACCCATCCACAGAACGCCTGAATCGGGAACCACGACCATGGAATTTTTTATACAAAACCTCGCCCCGGTCATGTTCTTGGGACTGATTGTTTTTCTGATGCTGGGCTTTCCGGTGGCTTTCAGTTTGGGAGCCTGCGGACTGTTTTTCGGCTTCATCGGCATTGAGTTGGGCGTGTTGCCCGAAGCCTTGTTGCAAGCCCTGCCTTTGCGCATATTTGGCATCATGCAAAACGAGACCTTGCTGGCCATTCCGTTTTTCACACTCATGGGCTTGATATTGGAACGCTCCGGGATGGCCGAGGACTTGCTGGACACCATTGGCCAATTGTTCGGCCCGATTCGAGGCGGTTTGGCATTTGCTGTCATTTTTGTGGGCGCATTACTGGCGGCCACCACCGGTGTGGTTGCTGCATCGGTTATTTCCATGGGGCTGATTTCCCTGCCCATCATGCTGCGCTACGGCTATGACCGGCGCATCGCCTCTGGCGTGATTGCCGCCTCGGGCACGTTGGCGCAAATCATCCCTCCATCGCTGGTGCTGATCATTTTGGCGGACCAACTGGGGCGCAGTGTCGGCGAAATGTACAAAGGCGCTTTCTTGCCCGGCTTCATGCTCACCGGCATGTATGTTTTGTTCATCATGGGTGTTGCCATTTTCCGCCCGCAATGGGTGCCCGCCTTACCCTTGTCAGCCCGCACCATCCGCGAAGACAACGGCAAATCCGGCCTGCTGTCTCTGTTGCTTCTGACGATTTTGTGTACTTTTTCCGCCGTGTACTTAGCGCAAAGCTATCCAGCCATCGTGGACTACTTCAAAGGCAGCACTGGCGCCAATCCAGCCAAGGATGAAACCATCGTGGTGTCGCTGTGCAGTGGTGTGTTGTTGGCATTTGTGCTGGCCGTCATCAACAAGACAACACGCATGGGCTTGCTTTCCAACATAGCTGAACGCGTCACTTTCGTGCTGATTCCCCCGTTGCTGCTGATCTTCCTGGTGCTGGGCACAATCTTCTTGGGTATCGCCACGCCAACCGAGGGCGGTGCCATGGGTGCCTTGGGGGCCATCATCATGGCCACCGTGCGTGGTCGACTCAGCTATTCGCTGCTCAAACAGGCTTTGACCTCCACCACCAAATTGTCCAGCTTTGTGCTGTT
>CAMDSU010000145.1 GCA_945907335.1 Bordetella parapertussis
GCCTCGGCCAAAAATCAACGGGTCTCCACCTTTGAGTCTCACCACTGTTTCACCTGCCAAGGCTTCTTGTGCCATTAACTTTTCAATGAAAGCCTGCGGTGTGGATTGACAGCCGCCGCGTTTACCGACATGGATGATGCGTGCAGCAAGCGATGCGTGTTGCAGTACTTCAGGGTGTACCAAGTCATCCACCATCAAAACAGTGGCTGATGCAATGGCCTTGACCGCTTTCAGAGTGAGTAATTCAGGGTCGCCCGGACCCGCGCCAACCAATGTGACTTTCGGCGTGAATGATGTGTGTGTGTATGAAGTCATGGAAATGCAGAGCTTAGCGAATAGCTGCGGCCAGTTCGCACAGCATGGACACTTGGTGTTGAATCGGTGCAGGTATATCTTCAGGTGCATCGATCAGCGAACGAATGTATTGGGCAGTGGCCGCAGCATCCAAACCTATAGGAAAAGCATGGTTTTCTGCCGATGACAGGTCTTGCGGGTCATGTATGTTGTGCACCTTGCCATCCAGAAGCAATATGGATTTGCGCATGCGCCTAGGGTCAGCCACAGGCTCACCTTCCGTGCCGCGCAGCAACATGGCATGGGCTTTGGTGAGCTGCAAGGTGTGCAGCATGGAGGCTTCATATTCTGGGTGGGTGTAACTCGCCACCAGCAAAGCTGGCCCGGCCACTGGGTTCATGAGTTTCACCATGCTGTGCCCCGAGTTTCTGAGTCCAATTTTGCGCCTGACCTGCAGCAGTTGCCACAGCCCAGGACACAAAACTGCGGTGGGTACATACGCAATTTCATTCGCTTGCAGCGGCCGCACATGGTTTAAATGTGGCAAGTCCAACGCCTGCATCACATCAGCTGTGGACACACGGCTGTCTTCGGTGTTGCCGCCATGCACGAGCACCCGCAAGCCTTGCTGCGCCAACAGCAAAGCCAAGAGTGGGGTGAGCACAGGCAGTCGCCGTGAACCGTTGTAGCTGGGCAGTACCACCGTCGGCCGCCCGTCTGATGTGGGAAGGGTGTTCAAGCGCGTTGAGGTGGCGTCCAGAAAACCGGCCATTTCTTGCGCCGTCTCCCCTTTGACACGCATGGCAATACAAAACGCGCCCAATTGCAGATCAGTCACTTTGCCGTCCAATACTTGGCCCATCAACTCGGCTGCTTGTTCGCGCGACAAATGGCGTGCGCCTTGTTTGCCGCGCCCAATTTCCCGGATGTAGTGGCTGATGCTCATGATTGCATTGTGAAACAAGCTTGATAACTTTCAGTTATGAGGCAAATCACGCAGCGCTAAACTCGTCGGCATGTGGATATTGGGCATTGAATCTTCCTGTGATGAAACCGGCGTGGCCTTGGTTCGCTCTGAAGCGGGTGGCGGTTTGCCCCAATTGGTGGCGCAAGCCCTGCACACCCAAGCAGCGATGCATGAGGCGTATGGCGGGGTGGTGCCAGAACTGGCCAGCAGAGACCACATCCGGCGGGTGCTGCCCTTGATCCAGCAGGTCATGCAACAAGCAGCATTGCCTTTGGCTGACTTGGATGTGGTGGCCTACACCCGCGGCCCTGGTTTGGCAGGTGCATTGTTGGTGGGCGCGGGTACGGCCTGTGCGTTGGCGGCAAGTCTGGGTATCCCATTGTTGGGAGTGCACCATTTAGAGGGACATTTGCTCTCGCCTTTCATGGGGGCTGACCCGCCAACATTTCCGTTTGTGGCGTTGTTGGTGTCGGGCGGGCATACGCAATTGATGCGGGTCAAGGCAGTGGGCAGTTACGAACTGCTGGGCGAAACCATCGACGACGCAGCGGGTGAGGCGTTTGACAAATCAGCCAAATTGCTGGGCTTGGGCTATCCCGGCGGTCCCGCTTTGTCTGCGTTGGCCGCCCATGGCAATCCGCTAGCGTTTGCATTACCCAGACCATTGCTGCATCAACCCAACTTAGATTTTTCTTTTGCCGGCCTCAAAACCGCTGTGTTGACCCAAAGTCGCAAAATCGGGGATGAATTGTCATTTCGTAAAGCTGATTTGGCGGCTTCTACCCAAGCGGCCATCGTGGATGTGTTGGTCAAAAAATCGGTCAAAGCGCTCAAACTGACCGGCTTAAAAACCTTGGTGGTTGCGGGCGGCGTGGGCGCCAATCGCATGTTGCGCGAGCAACTGCAAAAAGACTGCCACGTCTTGGGCGCCAAAGTGCATTACCCCGAACCCGAACTGTGTACCGACAATGGCGCCATGATCGCCATGGCAGCAGCCATGCGCATAAACGCAGGTGTAGAAATGGCACAAAAAAATTACGCGTTCAATGTGCTGCCGCGCTGGCCGTTGGCGCAAGTTGCTCCAGCCTGAATGCCAAATATCTAACGTGACCATGCGCCAAACCATCATTGACCTGCAAGCTTCCCGCATCCGCGATGTGGCCAATGCCGGACTGGGACGCAGCGATGTGCTGGCTTTCTGGTTTGGCGAAAGCGATGAGGTCACCCCAGACTTTGTGCGTCAGGCGGCCATTGATTCTTTGAACACTGGCGAAACTTTTTATGCCCACAACCTGGGTTTGCCAAGCTTGCGTGAGGCCATTGCGTCTGAAATGCAATCGCGCCATGCTGCAAACATCGGGGTGGAACGCATTGCAGTGACTTCCGGCGGTGTCAACGCTTTGATGTTGGCGATGCAAGCACTGCTCAATCCAGGTGACCAGGCCGTGGTGGTCACCCCGGTCTGGCCTAACTTGACGGCTCAACCCGTGATTTTGGGTGCGCAACTGCAGACGGTGTGTTTGGTGCCACAGCAAGGCCGTTGGACTTTGCCTATGGATGCATTGCTTGCAGCCGTCACAGAGCGCACCCGTTTGCTGGTGATTAATTCACCGAACAACCCGACCGGCTGGACGCTGACGCGACAGGAGCAGCAAACAATTCTGCAGCATTGCCGCCGCACCGGAACCTGGATATTGGCTGACGAGGTTTATGAAAATCTGTTTTATTTGCCCAGCACCAATTTGTGTGCACCTAGCTTTCTGGACATTGCAGCGCCCGAAGACCAGTTGGTGGTGGCGCACAGTTTTTCTAAAAGCTTTTTGATGACCGGCTGGCGTTTGGGATGGTTGGTCATGCCGCCAGCCATGACCGAGCACATGGGCAAGTTGATTGAATACAACACCTCATGTGCCAGCGTGTTTGTGCAGCGCGCAGGCGTTGCTGCCATGGCTCATGCCAGCGAAGTGGTGCCCCGTGTCGTGTCACACATGCGGACTTGCCGTGACCGTTTGTTCAACGAATTGGCGCAAATTCCCGGTCTGCAATGGGCTGTGCCAGATGGCGGTATGTATGCTTTTTTCTCCATACCTGGCCATGTCGACGATCTGCATACTGCCAAGCGGTTGGTGGCCGAGGCCGGCTTGGGCTTGGCCCCGGGCAGTGCATTTGCCCCAGAGGCACAAGGCTGGCTGCGCTGGTGTTTTGCCTCGCAAGACCCTGACCGGTTGGGCGAGGGCGCGCATCGGCTCCGCCAATGGCTGGGAAAGCTATAATTCCTAGGCTTGACCATTTCGGTTCCAAGTTCACGCCATCTGGCATTTCCGGCTGTTGGCGCATGTCAAATTTTTTGGAAAAACACCATGACTACATTAAACAAGGCCGAGGTCGTCAAGGCCAATGCCCGTTCTGCCAACGATACCGGCAGTCCCGAAGTGCAGGTCGCCATCCTGACCGCACGCATCAATGAACTGACCCCTCACTTCAAAACCCACGCCAAAGACCATCATGGTCGCCGTGGTTTGTTGCGCATGGTCAGCCGTCGACGCAAATTGCTCGACTACCTCAAATCCAAAGACGCAGAGCGCTACACCGCGCTGATTGCCAAATTGGGTTTGCGCAAGTAACACCCGTCTTTGTGCAGCGCCTGAGTCCATGCTCAGGCGTTGTCACATGTGGCAGGGCACATGCAAAGCAACTGACTCAGAGCGAAGCTGTGTCATTCCAAAAAAAGCTAGGCATTTTTCTGGAATGGCATCGTGTTCTGACAGCAACTTTGGGCTTTTGTGAAGTGGCCAACACTTCGCTCATTCTGTTCAGGAATCTAAGATGTCTTTATTCAACAAAGTAACTAAAACCTTCCAGTGGGGCCAGCACACGGTCACCATGGAAACCGGCGAAATCGCACGCCAGTCTGGCGGCGCAGTGCTGGTCAATATCGATGACACCGTGGTTTTGGCCACCGTCGTCGGCTCAAAAAACTCTAAACCCGGCCAAGATTTTTTCCCCTTGACCGTGGACTACATCGAGAAAACATATGCAGCGGGCAAAATCCCCGGCAGCTTTTTCAAGCGCGAAGCCAAGCCTAGCGAACATGAAACGCTGACCAGTCGTCTCATTGATCGTCCGATCCGTCCGCTGTTCCCCGAAGGTTTTTACAACGATGTACACGTCGTTGTTCACACCATATCTCTCAACCCCGAAGTGGATGCTGACATCGCTGCCATGATCGGTGTGTCTGCCGCCTTGTGCATCTCCGGCATCCCTTTCAACGGTCCCATTGGTGCCGCACGCGTCGGTTACATCAACGGCGAATATGTGCTTAATCCCGGCCAAACCCAGCGCAAAGACAGCGTGCTTGAATTGGTAGTCGCAGGAACCGAATCAGCCGTACTGATGGTCGAATCCGAAGCCTTGCAAATGTCTGAAGAAATCATGCTCGGTGCTGTGGTGTTCGGTCACGAACAAAGCCGTATTGCCATCAACCCCATCCACGAATTGGTGCGTGATGCAGGCAAACCCGCGTGGGATTGGCAGCCGCCTGCCAAGGACGAGCCTTTGATCGCCAAAGTGGCTGCATTGGCCGACGACAAGTTAGCCGCCGCCTACCAGATCCGCAACAAACAAAGCCGCACACAAGCCTGCCGCGAAGCCTACTCCGCAGTCATGGC
>CAMDSU010000146.1 GCA_945907335.1 Bordetella parapertussis
GGTGACAAGCCTTCAATCAAGTCCACATCCGGCTTGTCCATGCGCTGCAAAAACTGGCGTGCATAGGCCGACAAGCTCTCCACATACCGCCGCTGGCCTTCGGCATACAAAGTGTCAAACGCCAAACTGGATTTGCCAGAGCCGGACAAACCGGTGATCACCACCAGTTGGTTGCGCGGAATGTCTAGGTCGATATTTTTTAAATTATGGGTGCGCGCACCGCGTATGCTGATTTGGCCGAACGCACCACGTCCGCCGACATGGTTCAGTAAGTAATTGGCATCTGAGGGAGAATTCACGGGTTCAGTTTTATTTCGGGCAACCTGTCATCATAGCCAATCCTTTATTTCAGATGTGTTTCTTTCTGTTACACCCGCTTTCATTCCATAGGATTGTTTTGCAGTGAGTTACTCCAAAGCTTTGAGCTTGCAAGGTTTTGCCAGCCTGTTACTGGTGGCCTTGTTGATGGCGGCCAACCATGTGGCGGCGCGATTGGCCTTTGACAGTGGTTTGGATATCGCCACTGCTGTCGCTGTTCGTAGCGGCTGCACCGCGTTGGTGGTGGGTCTGTTGGTGATGTTGGGGCGGGTATCGTGGCGCTTATCTGCACAACAATGGCGTGGCTTGCTCTTGATTGGATTGATGATCGGCGCACAAAGCCAGCTTTTGTATGGCGCTGTCTCCAGGCTTCCTGTGGCACTGGCTTTGCTTGCTTTTAATACCTATCCACTGTGGGCGGCTCTGTGGAATCGCTTGTTTTACCGACAACATCCTGAGCGTCAGGTTTTGCTGACCATGCCTTTTATTTTGGTAGGACTGGCACTGGCGCTAGATGTGGCCGGTGCAGCCTCTGGCTTGGGAGCCCGTCAGCAATGGTCGGTCATGGGTGAAGGGGTGGCATTCGCTCTGGCAGCGGCTGCTAGTTTCGGCTTGGTGTTGGTGTGGACACAGCACGAGACCACCGGGTTGGATGGCAGGGTCCGCACTTTTTTCAGCTTGGTTTTGGCGTGTACGGTGGCTTTGGCTGTGGTTGGCTGGCACGGTGGCGCACACTGGCCGCAAACAGAATTGGGATGGTGGGGCTTACTGGGCCTGACGTGTTTGTATGGCAGCGGTTTCACGCTGATGTTCACGGTTTTGCCTAAACTCGGCGTAGCAGGCAACACCGCGATCATGAATGTGGAACCCGTGTTTGCTTTGGCTTTAGGTTGGGCCATATTGGACCAACGCATTGAAGCCGTGCAAATTGCTGGGGCTTTGTTGGTGGTGGCTGCGGTTATTTTTCTGGGTTTGCGCAGACAATAAACGCCATTGATTCTTAGCAAAGTTGAATATACTTATTTATGAATACTCTTTCAGTCATCGTCATCACGCGAAATGAACAAGCCAATCTGCATGACTGTTTGTCTTCTGTCAAAGATATTGCCCATGAGATTGTGGTTGTTGATTCTTCAAGCACAGATGAGACACTCGCCATTGCATCATCATTCAATGCAGTGATTTCTTCTCCCTCGGACTGGCCAGGGTTTGGCGCACAAAAAAATCGCGCACTCGATATGGCCACGCAAGACTGGGTGCTTTCCATTGATGCTGATGAACGCTTGACGCAAGAACTCCGCGATGAAATTAAAGCAGTTCTGTCTAATCCGCTTGGGGATTGTTATGCCATTCCGCGGCGGTCCCATTATTGTGGTCGCTTGATCAATTATTCTGGATGGAACCCTGATTTTGTTACGCGGCTATTCAAACGTGGAACAGCGCGGTTTTCAGACCATTTGGTGCATGAACGACTGTTGACCAATAGCCCTGTTTCAAATTTCACCTCACCCATGCTGCATTACAGTGTGAATAATTTCAGCCAAGTGCTCCATAAAATTGACCGCTATTCAAGCGATTCTGCGCAACAAGCTTTTTTAGCAGGAAAGAAAAGCAGTGTCCTTAATGCTGTTTTGCATGGATTATGGGCTTTTATCAGAACTTACTTTTTTAAATTGGGCTGTTTGGATGGCGCCCATGGGCTTGCAGTTTCCATTTCTAATGCCGAAGGAAGTTATTACAGGTATTTGAAATTATGGCTACTTAATCAAAAGGCGAATCGTGTTAATTAGTGTGATTGTCAGTACATACAACCGACCCGATGCCTTGAGTTTGGTTTTGCAGTCTCTAAATCAGCAAACTGATACCAACTTTGAGATTATCGTGGCGGATGATGGTTCAAGAAATGACACCAAACAATTGGTTGATTCTTTTCAATCAATGAGTTTTCAACCTCTCACACACGTTTGGCATGAAGATACTGGTTTTCGCCTTGCTGCCATCCGTAATTTAGCCGCGACGTATTGCACGGGAGAGTATTTTATTTTTTTAGATGGCGACTGTGTTGTTCAGCCAGATTTTATTGCCCGGCATCGCTGTCTCAGTGAAAAAAATCACATGGTCACTGGAAGTCGTGTATTGCTCAACAAGGCATTCACTAATGCACTTATTCAAACAAATGTTTGGGATTTCGCACTATTCAAGCAGCGCTTGTTGATCAAGCGCTTAAATGGTTCCATCAATAAATTTTTGGCTTTTCATTTCAAATTCTGTCATTCATCTATACGTTACTACCAAGGCTTTAAATGGCGTGGCATCAAGGGATGTAATTTTGCTTGTTGGCGAAGTGATTATGAACAAGTCAATGGTTACGATGAATCATTTGAGGGTTGGGGGCATGAAGATGCTGATATGGTTTTTCGCCTTCATTGCTTAGGCGTAAAACGTAAGTCAGGCTCATTTGCGACAGAGGTTCTGCACCTTTATCACCCTGAAAATAACCGTTCGCAAGCAGAAATCAATAAATCAAAACTACTTCAAAGAATCGCTAACGTTGCTTGACGATAAATACTTTTCAATTTCTTGAATCAAAATTTCACTTTTAAGCAAAGTTAAACATTCGCTTTCACTGTTGATATGCCTGTCACAACCCTCTTCTGCACACGGAACACAACTTTGTGTCCCTTGTATCAAGGTGATGTTTGAATGCGTTTGCGGCACTTGAGAATGTCGCAACCAAATAGGGTTGGTAGGTGTATCTCTTGTTATCGGCCAAGGTCCCCATTTGACCGGATTTGTTGGCCCATAAATAGCGAAAACTTTGACGCCCGTGGCCGCGGCCAAATGCGTCACCGATGTATCTACGCCAACATACAAATTCGCCTTGCTGATGACAGCAGATATCTCAGCCAATGAGAGTTGGCCTGATAGATTTTTTATTTGATTTGAAATGGCCAATGCTTCGCAATACTTCATTTCATTTGCATCAGCACCTCCGCTAATCACGACAGCAAAGCCAGCGTCCAACAAATATTGCAAGAGTTTGTGCCATTCACTGACAGACCAAGACTTGTAAGTAAACTTAGGATAGGGATGTATGACCGCATAAGGCTGCTTGATATCGAGTGAGCGATGTTCAACAGACGCTTGCGGTATGCTTATTTTTTCCTGCTTTGCAATACCAAGTAATTCGCATATTTTCAAATTCATTTCAACTGTGTGTGTGTCTTTGTTGTCAAATAAAACACTCTTATGCATCAGTTGTTTGAATATAAAACTGTCATTTTCTAAATAGGTTCCAACATGTTGCTTTGCTGCTGCCCAAGCATATATGCGCGCCCGGTCAGAGGGTATGGTTGTGATAGAAATATCGTAACGATTCCATAATCTGTAAATTTCAGTGAAACGCTCAGCTTTCTTTGATTTTCTTTCAATAGCAATCACTGCATTGACGTCTTTATTTCCTTCAAGAACACTGCGCGTATCGGTGCATACCAATACATCTATAAGTGCATTCGGGTAGGCTGTTTTGAGTGATTTGATCAACGGTGTTGTTAAGAGCACATCACCAATTCTCTGTGTGCTGACCAATAATATTTTCATTGTCTTTGGTATGACAAGATGACATTTGTGAACTCATTTCCTATTTTGACGGATGAGTATTTGTCAATGCTATTTTGCATTTTAATTTTATAACTTGCAATTAATTCTGGATTGGTACTGATCTCATACATGGCATGTGCCAACTCACTTGGATCAGTCTGTGTGAAGGCCAGAAGTTTGCCTAATGAACCATCTTCAAGAATATCTTTCGGTCCAGTAGGGCAAGCCAATGCAATGATGGGACACATGAGGGTCAATGCCTCAATCAAACTGACTGGGAATCCCTCTTCACGTGAACTAGATACAAAAGCCCCTGCCAATTTTATATAAGGATAGGGATTTGCTTGGTAGCCTATGAAATTAACAAATGAGGTAAGTCCTAATTTCTCCACCTGTCGCAAAAGACTAGGCTTATCCTCGCCTTCACCAATGACCATCAATTTCCAATCACAGCCGCGTCTTTTTGCCATATCGAATGCATCAAGCATTAAATGGATATTTTTTTGATGAGTCAATCTTGCTATTGTAAGAAAATATTTTTCAGGCTGGATACCTGGTGGCAATTGAATCAACTGTTTAGAATTTTCATTGATAGTAATCGTATCAATTGAATTCGGCATCACGATGAACTTATTTGATAAGAATGGCCAAACCTCACATGCCTCATTGAACATCTCTGGGCATAACACGATCAATTTCTCATAGTTTTTTAATCTTTGACCAATTCTTTTCAATTTTGCAGCATTGCCGCTTCTAAAGTTCTTTGGCCTGAAATGGAATACACCGATCACAGGCGACTTGAGTTTATGCACACTTCTCAATAAAGATAAATCATAGTCAACAATGATGTCGACATTCAATTTGTTAATTTGGTTTGCAACTATGCTGTGTATGCTAAATATACCCAGTCCGTCAATTAATTTATAAAATAAGTTTTTTCTTCTGTTCATATGCACATTGCCCCAGAA
>CAMDSU010000147.1 GCA_945907335.1 Bordetella parapertussis
CTTGGACAGGCAATTGCAGAACTTGCAAGAAACCAATCTGGCCAAACTTGAAGAGATGCGCAAAACGGTGGACGAAAAACTGCAAACCACGTTGGAAAAGCGTTTGAGTGAAAGCTTCAAACAAGTGGCTGAGCGCCTAGAGCAAGTGCACCAAGGCTTGGGGCAAATGCAAACCTTGGCCCAAGGCGTGGGCGATTTGCAAAAAGTGCTGAGCAATGTGAAAACCCGCGGCATCTTTGGTGAAGTGCAATTGCAGGCGCTGCTAGACCAAGTGTTGACCATCGAGCAATACGGCAAGCAAGTGGAAACCAAACCGCGTAGCAACCAGCGTGTGGACTTCGCTATCAAGTTGCCCGGCCGCAGCGACGACGGCGCCACTGTGTGGCTGCCCATAGATGCCAAATTTCCGCGTGAAGACTACGAACGATTGCTCGAAGCGCAAAACCGTTCTGATGCGCCGGGCGCAGAGAGCGCGGCCAAAGCCATGGAAGCGCGTATTCGTTTGGAAGCCAAAACCATTGCCGAAAGTTATTTGGCGCCACCGCACACCACCGACTTTGCCATTTTGTTCTTACCAGTCGAAGGTTTGTATGCAGAGGTATTGCGACGCCCCGGTTTGATGGACGCTTTGCAACGAGATTTTCGTGTCACGCTGGCCGGCCCGACCACATTGCTGGCCATATTGAACAGCTTGCACATGGGCTTTCGCACACTCGCTTTGGAGAAACAAGCCTCTGAAGTGTGGAAGGTGTTGGGCGCCGTCAAAACCGAGTTTGAACGCTACGGCGAATGGGTGGCCAAGGTGCGCGAGCAAGTGCAAAAAGCGGCCGACACCTTGGACAAGGCCGATACCCGCAGCAAGCAAATGCGTCGCGCTTTGAAAGTGGTGGAAGCCTTGCCCGAGACCGAGGCGCTGGCGCGGCTGCCTTTGCAAATGGACGATATGTCGGATGTCATAGACCCGAACGATCCGGATTAAGCGGGGCGTTTACAAAGATCAATGAGCACCGTATTTCACAAACTCATTCCCATCCCAACTCAAAAGCTGCATCAATTTAGGGTGAATGAACAGCTTCTCTTTGCCGACGGCCATCTCTTGTAAAACACCAATTCCTACCAGTTCTTTCAGATAGCGAGATGCCGCTTGGCGCTGGGCCACACCTTTGGTCATCAGATCTGATATTCGGCAATAGGGCTGCTCAAAGATCACGTCAACCAATTCCCTTGAATAGATTTTTGGCAAAGCCTGACGAACATGCGCTGTGGTGTGCTCTGCCAACCCCCGGATGCCACCAATTTTTCCTGTTGTCCAACGTGAGGTTTCTTCCACCGCTTTGAGCATGTACAGAATCCACGTTTCCCAGTCATGCTCTTTTGTCACTGCCAAAAGCAAGCGGTAATAGTCCGCTTTGTTTTGAATGATGTGTCGGCTCAAATACAAAATAGGCAGCTGAAGCAAATCTTGTTGAATCAAAAAAAGTATGTTGATGACCCGCCCGGTTCGGCCATTGCCGTCTATGAAAGGGTGAATCGCCTCAAATTGGTAGTGGGCGACGGCCATGCGGATGAGCGGGTCGATGTCAACCTCGTTATGGATAAACCGTTCCCAATTCGCCAACATGTCACGCAGCAATGTCTCGCCTTCGGGCGGGGTGTAAATGATTTCTCCAGTGCGTTCATTGATCAACTGCGTGCCCGGTGTCTTGCGTATATCCATGTCCACCGCTTTGAGTGTTCGGCAAATCTCTACAGCGGTGGCAGTACACAGCGGGCGATGTTTGAGTGACTCATACCCTTGGCGCAGAGCCGATCTGTATCGCAAGGCTTCTTTGGTGGCGGGGTCGGCTTCAGCGTTGCCACCGGTTTGGGCATGCTGAAACATCTTGTCAGTGGTGGTGACTATGTTTTCAATTTCAGAGCTGTCTTTGGCTTCCAGCAGCGGAATCGTATTGATCAGCATGGTCTGGTTGGGGATCAACTCTGCGGCTTGCTTGAGCTCGGCCAAAGCGGCGCGGGCCGTGATGCAAGCTTTCAAGATGGCGCGGCTTTCCAAATCCTGAGGCGGCGGGAGTGGTGGAAGCTGGTTATGCGGCCTGTCAGCTTCCCAGAAAACTGTCTCTGTGTTGGTCATGTTCTTAAAAGCCGGTTTTATCGACACGTTTGCATCTTATGTCGCTGGCAACGACATGTCCAGATCATATGTCGATGTTTTTGTGTTTAATCGACACGTTTTCGCCTTATGTCGCTGGCAGCGACAAATTTCGATGACATATCGATAATTTTGTAATTTACAGATTCTTTAAATTTATTGAATATCAATACTTTTTATATCAACTACAAAGTTTCAATTTTGCTATCAGTATTGCGTGGAAACTATTTTTTAGTTGCAAATTTACAGGGTAAACGGATAATGTGCAAAAAACAAAAACTCCTTTGGAAATTGTTTGCAGTACCTCTTCCAAAGACATTTTCTTGGGAGGAATTGATTACTGTGATGGCACAGGCTGGGTTCAGCAATGAATGCAAAGGCGGTTCGCATTACACCTTCGAGCACCAAACCGGTCTTCGGGTTGTGATTTCAAAAACGCATCCGTCCGGCATTTTGAAACCCTACCAAATCAAAGCAGCCAATTCAGCTGGCATCAACTTGAACGAGTTTGTCACGGTAGCCATCGAGGCCATGCTCAAAACGGTTGCGGTTTCTTCCACTCAACAAACAGCCAGCACCCAACAAAAAACCGCCTGAACCCAAAGGCCGAGGCGGTTTGCATAAAGTGAAACCGGTTTAAACGCGCTTGCGGTATTCAGCGGTACGTGTATCAATTTCCACTTTGTCGCCTTGCGCCACAAAAATCGGCACATTGATGTCAAAGCCGGTAGAGATTTTTGCAGGCTTCAACACTTTGCCAGAGGTGTCGCCTTTGACCGCAGGCTCGGTCCAGGTAATTTCACGCACCACGCTGGTGGGCAATTCCACTGAAATCGCTTTGCCGTCATAGAACACCACTTCAGCGGTCATGCCGTCTTCAAGGTAATTGAGCGAGTCGCCCATGTTCTCGTTTTCCACTTCGTATTGGTTGAAGTCGGTGTCCATCCATACATACATGGGGTCGGCAAAGTAAGAATAGGTGCATTCTTTTTTGTCCAGAATAATTTGGTCCATTTTGTCGTCGGCTTTGAAAACCACTTCAGTATTGAAGTTGGCGATCAGGCTTTTGAGTTTCATGCGAACGGTGGCTGAGTTGCGACCGCCTCGGCTGTATTCGGTTTTCAAAACGACCATCGGGTCTTTGCCGTGCATGATGACGTTACCGGCGCGAATTTCTTGGGCTATTTTCATAATAGTGGTTAAGGCTTGAGGCAAAGCTGGCATTTTAGCCTTTAGCCGCCACGAAAGCCCTCAGTCGCTCGGCAAGCCCGGTTTGTTGTGCCAGTCGCCGCTGGATATCGGTGGCCCATGTCGCCCATTCGGCCAAGGCAGTCGGGGTGAGTTCAGGCAAAGCTTTTGGTGTTTCGCTGTTCCATGCCAGGTGCGACTGCACCACCACCGGCGGGGCCTCGGTGCGTTCCAAAAACGCGTTCAATTTTTTCCAATGTGCACCATCGTGCTGCGGGTAAATCTGCCAGAGCAAAGGCTTGCCTGCGTGCATCGCCCGCACCAACGAATCCTCGCCGCGTACCAGATTCAAGTCCATGGATGACAGAAACAGGTCGTAGTCGTCTTGCGACATCGCTGCCACATCCTGCAGCTTGAGCGCATGGGCTGTGTCCGCAGGCAGCGTTTGCAAAGCCAGTTGTACCGCTCGGGTGGCGCGACCTGCGGTTACAAACAATTCACGGCCTGCGTGTTGTTGCCCCAGTTGCGTCAACCATTGCGCCATGCCCGCCGGTTCGTAGCAAAACACACTGATGCGCAAATTGCGCCGGGCAACGGTGTTTGATACGTTGCTGGGGAAGGTGCGCGACAGCAGTCCACCGCTTTGTGCGTCTAAGCCCGGGTAATAAAACCATTTGGTCAATCCCTTGGCGGGGCCGTTCAGCACAGGCGAGGGCAGGCCATGGTTACGAATGGCATAGTCTTCAGCACTGAAATATTCCAGATTGACCCAGACTGGCGGCAAGGGCGCGGTGGCCATGGCCGCTTGCCAAGCAACGGGCAATTCACACCCAAACGCTTCAATCACAACGTCATGTAAGTGTTCAAGCGGCACAGGCGCGTGCTCATTGGGCCAGGGTTTTATCTCGACCCTTGGGTGGCCCAAGGGTGCCATCCAGGCCAGTGCGCTGGCATCATCGACAAACAAGGTGACGGTCTGGCTGCTGGCGGCCAACTGCGCGGCTAAGCGCCAAGTAAAACCGAGGTCGCCGTGGTTGTCGATCACGCGGCAAAACACGGCCCATTTCTTCTCATGGATTTCTCTTGTCACCGTGTTCTTTCTTAAAGCCAACGAAGCAGCCATCTTAAAAGCTGATACCGACGCATGTGTCCTGTGTGCAGTCACAAACATGTCTACAACACGCTCGGACCTTGGGTCCGATTTTTTTGAGCGTCTACACTTTGGCTTTGTTGCAAAAATTCCAAGGAGAACACCATGCCCAAGGCATACCTGATCAGCACCTACCAAGAAATTCATAACCAAGATGCATTGGCTGCTTATGCCAAATTAGCACTGCCTGCATTGACCGCTGCCGGGGGCACATTTTTAGCACGCGGCATGCCTGCCAAAGTCAAAGAAAACGGCAAGATGCAACGCACCGTGTTGATTCAATTTGAAAGTTTGCAAGCTGCGTTGGACGCATACGAG
>CAMDSU010000148.1 GCA_945907335.1 Bordetella parapertussis
TGGTCAAAGCCGATTAACTCACTGGTGAATAAGCTGCTGAGTAGCCAAGGCGCCTGGCCTCAGCCCTGCGCCTTTTCTGAGACTGGTTGGCGGGCCAACCAATCGCCTGCCGCTTCTTCGTAAGCCAAGCCCAATTCGAGCACCGCCAAATCACCGCGTGCTTGGCCGATCAACTGCATGCCCATGGGCATGCCTTGCGGGTTGAATCCACACGGCACATTCAACGCTGGCAGACCGGCCAGACTGGCATAGAGCGTCACTTCCATCCAGCGGTGGTAGGTATCCATGGACACTGAACCGTTCGGTGTCTCAATCACATGCGGCCAGCGCATTTCGATGGCAAACGGCCAGACTTGCGCGCTGGGTATGACCAGTACATCGAAGTTGCTCAACAGTGTCAACATCTGTTGGTAAAACACTGTGCGCTCGGTGCTGGCTGTTAAGAAGTCAGTGGCCGTCATGCCGATGGCTTGGTCATATTCCCACAGCGCTTCTTCCTTGCAAGCATCGCGGCCACGCGCGACCATGGGTGCAATCCGCGACGCGGTCAACACCCGCCGCCAAGCCAGCCAGGTCTGCCACACGGCCGCAGGTGAAAAATTCGGCGATACAGGCGCTACATGCGCGCCCAAGTCGGTCAAACGTTGCAGACCGTTTTCACAGGCTTGCAACACACCATCTTCCATAGGCAAATAGCCATTCAAATCACCCAGCCAACCTATGCGCATCCCTTTGACCTTGGGCGCAAGCTGAGACGACCAGCCGGTCGGCAAAGCCGCCAAAGACAACGGCGCACGCGCATCAAAACCCGACATGGTTTCCAGCAAACGCGCCAAGTCGCTGACATGCCGTGCCATCGGGCCGTCGGTGCTGAGTTGACTGACCCAAACGTCATTGGCTGGAACAGCAGGCACGCGGCCTTGCGAAGGCCGCATGCCGAACACATTGTTCCAAGCGGCCGGGTTGCGCAGACTGCCCATGAAATCTGAGCCATCTGCCAGCGGCAACAATCGGTGCGCCAAAGCCACCGCGGCGCCACCGCTGCTGCCACCGGCGGTGCAAGCCGGGTTGTAAGCGTTGCCAGTGGCGCCGAATACCGGGTTGAAGGTGTTTGAACCCAGACCCCATTCGGGCGTGTTGGTTTTGCCAATCACAATACCGCCCGCCGCTTTCATGCGTTGCACCAGCAACGCGTCTTGCGCGGGAATGTTGTCGCGCAGCAGCACAGACCCGCATGTGGTGGGAATGCCCGCCACATCCACCAAGTCTTTGAAAGCCAGCGGCATACCATGCAGCCAGCCGCGTGAATGGCCACGTGCCAATTCTTGGTCACACACATCGGCGTGTGCCAACAGCATGTCGTCGGATTGCAAGCTGACCAGCGCATTAAAGCGCGGGTTCACCACAGCAATCCGGTCAAGAAAAGCCAGCATCACCTCACGACAGGAAAATTGCCGCGCATGAATGGCTTGCGAAAGTGCAGTGGCGCTGAGTTCATGAATAGCCATGGTTTCTTGTTCCAAAATGAATTCGTTTATATTGAAGCTGATATTGGAATGTAGCCGCCTACGGGCCAAGGGGAAATGCATGTCGCGCCGACTGTTTGTTCAAACCATCGCCACATTGGCCATGGCTTCTGTTTTTGCTGTGGAACTGCACGCGCAAAACGCTGTGCCAGCCAACAAAGTATTGCGATTTGTGCCGCATGCCAACCTGGCCGTGCTCGACCCCATCTGGACCACCGCGTATGTCACCCGCAACCACGGTTACATGATTTACGACACCTTGTTTTCCGAAGACGCCAAGGGAAAAATCCAGCCGCAAATGGTGCAAAGCCACAGCACCAGCAAGGACGGCAAAGTCTGGACTTTCAAGCTGCGCAGTGGCTTGGCGTTTCACGATGGCAAACCGGTGACCAGCGAAGACGTGGCGGCCTCGCTCAAACGCTGGTCCACGCGTGACACCATGGGCGGCGTGTTGTTCGGGTTTGTCGACAAACTGGAAACGCCGGACGCGAACACGTTTCGCATGGTGCTCAAAGAACCTTGCGCCATCGTGCTTGAAGCATTGGGCAAAGCGTCTTCGAATGTGCCGTTCATCATGCCGGCGCGGATTGCGGCCACGCCTGGCACCGAGCAAATCAAGGAACACATTGGCTCGGGCCCGTTCATTTTCAAACCTGATGAATTCAAACCCGGCTCCGTCGCGGTGTACGAGCGCAACACCAAATACATATCCCGCAGCGAAGCACCGAGCGGGCTGGCAGGCGGCAGGCCGGTGAACTTCGACCGGGTGGAATGGGTCATCATTCGCGACCCGCAAACGCAATTCAATGCCATCGTCGCCGGTGAAGTCGACATGATCGAGCAACCCAGCTTCGAGCAGTACGAAACCTTGAAGAAAACCGCAGGCGTCAAGATCGATGATTTCGCGCCGTCCGGTTTTCAGTACATCATGCGTTTCAACCATATTCACCCACCGTTCAACAACCCGAAAATTCGCCAAGCCGCCATGCTGGCTGTGGGTCAACAAGCGTTTATCAACACGCAGGTCGGTGTGCCTGAATTGGGGCGCTTGTGCCGCAGCATTTACCCTTGTAGCTCCCAGTTTGCAGATGAAAACACGCCCGGTTTTACGGGATTGCCCAACCCGGCCAAAGCGCGTGAATTGCTCAAAGAGGCCGGCTATGACGGCAAGCCGATTGTGATGATGCGTCCCACGGATTTGTCGGCCATCACCAAGCTGCCGCTGGTGGCCAAACAGCAATTGGAAGCTGCCGGTTTCAAGGTCGATTTGCAGCAAATGGACTGGGCCTCTCTGGTGGCGCGACGCGCTAAAAAGGATCCACCTAACCAAGGTGGCTGGAACATGTTTTTCACCACCTGGAGCGCTGGCGATATTGACAGCCCTTTGACCAGCGCCATGCTGAACACCAAAGGCGCAACCGGGTGGTTTGGCTGGCAGGACGAGCCGCGTATTGAAGAATTGAAAGCCAAATTTGCGCGTGCCCAAGATGCCAGTGAACGCAAAAAAATCGCCAGTGGAATTCAGGCCTTGGTCTATGAAACCGCGTCTTATGTGCCGCTTGGCGAATACCGCAACCCGACTGTGCTGCGCAACAACGTCAGCGGTTTGTTGCAAACACCGGGCATCCCGGTGATGTGGGGCTTGGCCAAGCGCTGACCATGGCATCTTTTCTGATTCGCCGTCTGCTGGCGGTGCTGCCTGTGTTGCTGGTGGTGTCGCTCTTGGTGTTTTTCATGTTGCGGCTCGCACCCGGTGACCCGGCGGCGGTGATCGCAGGCAACAACGCCACCAGCGAAGACATCGCCAACATCCGCGCGCACATGGGGTTGGACAAGCCCATTGCCGTGCAATATGTGTTGTGGCTGGGCCAAGTGTTGCAAGGCGATCTGGGGTATTCGTATTACCTGAGCAAACCCGTCACGGCCTTGGTGGCGCAACGCGTCGAGCCCACCTTGGCGCTGGCGCTGGGTACGGTGCTGCTGGCCGTGTGTATCGCCGTGCCTCTGGGCAGTCTGGCCGCTTGGCGCATGGGCGGTTGGTTGGACCGTGGTTTGTCAGCGTTTTCAGTGGCCGGTTTTTCGGTGCCGGTGTTTGTCATCGCCTACCTGTTGATTTATGTGTTCGCCATGCAATTGCAATGGTTGCCGGTGCAAGGCTATAAGCCGATCAGCGGCCCGCAGTCGCAAGGCACTTGGGCGTGGATGCGCCAACTCATCTTGCCGTGGCTGACGCTGTCCACCGTGTATGTGGCTTTGATAGCACGCATCACACGCGCCAGTGTCTCCGAATCATTACAGGAAGATTTCATTCGCACTGCGCGTGCCAAAGGTCTGGCTGAACGCACGGTCTTGGTTCGACATGCCTTAGCGAATGCAGCCGTGCCCATTGTCACCGTGGTCGGTATCGGTGTGGCTTTGCTGATCGGCGGTGTGGTGGTGACCGAAACCGTGTTCGCGATTCCCGGCTTGGGTTCGCTCACAGTGGATGCGGTGTTGAACCGCGACTTTCCCGTCATTCAAGGGTTGGTGTTGTTGTTCTCGCTCAGCTATGTGTTGATCAATTTGTTGGTGGACACCAGCTATGTCTGGTTAGACCCGAGGATTCGTCACTGATGGCCACGCTCAACCAACGTTTATGGGACCACGGATCGGTGCGCTTTGGCGCAGCGGTGTTGTTGTTCGTGCTGTTGTTGTCGCTGGCCGCGCCTTGGTTGGGTACGGTGGACCCGGCGGCCATGGACTCTAACGTCATCAACCAACCGGCAGGTAAAACTGGCGCTTTCAATTTGTCCGACGGCAGCGTGGTGCAGCACACCTTCTGGCTCGGCACCGACAACTTCGGTCGCGATGTGTACAGCCGCGTCATGTATGGCGGGCGCATCTCTTTGGTGGTCGGCATTTGCACGTCTTTGCTGGCGCTGTCGCTCGGTGGTTTGTGCGGCATGCTGGCCGGTTATTTCCGCCGCGTCGATGCCGTGCTGATGCGTTTCATGGACGGCTTGATGGCCATACCTGCGGTGTTGTTGGCGATTGCTTTGGTCTCAGTGTTGGGCGCGAGTGTGGCCACGGTGGTGGTGGCGATTGCCATTCCTGAGGTGCCGCGCGTCACGCGCTTGGTGCGCTCGCTGGTGCTGAGTTTGCGCGAAGAGGCCTATGTGGAAGCAGCACGCGCTTTGGCCACACCGACGGCGGTGATTTTGTGGCGGCACATCCTG
>CAMDSU010000149.1 GCA_945907335.1 Bordetella parapertussis
TTGCGACCTTTTTGTTCCTTGCGGTATTTACGGCGCGCTGGTTGCAGCATGCTTATTCTCCTTTTCCGTCCGCAGCCGTGCCAGTGGATGCGGGCGCGGTGATCTTACGAACGCGCTTGACGGTGGTTTTGGGAGCATCGGCGGCATCAGCGGGTTTATCGCTGCCATCCGCCGGTGCGGCATTGGTTCCTGCAGGACGACGTGCACCACGTGCGGGTGGACGGTCGCCACCTGGACGTGCGTCACGACGTGGACCGCGTGGGCGGCGTTCGTCATCAGAACGGGGTTCTTGCACCACTGGTGCATCGTTGCGTCCCAGTGTGTCGCCTTTGTAAACCCACACTTTGACACCAATGATGCCGTAAGTGGTTTTGGCTTCCGAGGTCGCGTAATCGATGTCTGCACGCAAGGTATGCAGTGGCACGCGGCCTTCGCGGTACCACTCGGTACGCGCAATCTCAATACCGTTCAAACGGCCTGCCGACATGATCTTGATGCCTTGGGCACCCAGACGCATGGCGTTTTGCATGGCGCGCTTCATGGCACGGCGGAACATGATCCGCTTTTCCAACTGCTGCGTGATGCTGTCAGCGATCAGTTGTGCATCGATTTCAGGCTTACGCACTTCTTCGATGTTGACGGCGACCGGCACGCCCAAGCGAGCTGCGAGTTCTTTCTTGAGGTTTTCAATGTCCTCGCCTTTTTTACCGATGACCACGCCCGGACGTGCGGAAAAAATAGTGATGCGGGCATTTTTTGCAGGACGCTCAATCAGAATGCGTGAAACAGCTGCATTTTTGAGTTTGACCTTGAGGTATTCACGGACCTTGATGTCTTCTGCCAACATGCCGGCAAAGTCTTTGTTGCTGGCGTACCAACGGCTGGCCCAATTGCGGCTGACCGACAGGCGGAAACCGGTGGGGTGTATTTTTTGTCCCATATCTTCCTAGACCTTTCAGTTACCGACCGTCACATACACATGGCATGTGGGCTTGCTGATGCTGTTGCCGCGGCCTTTGGCGCGTGCGGTGAAACGCTTGAGAGTTGCGCCTTGTTCCACGTAAATGGTTTTGACGCGCAATTCGTCAATGTCAGCACCGTCGTTGTGCTCGGCGTTGGCAATGGCCGACTCCAGCACTTTTTTGACGATACCGGCTGCTTTTTTCTGGGTGAAAGTCAGGATGTTCAGGGCCTGGTCCACTTTTTTACCGCGAATCAAATCTGCGACTAAACGGCCTTTGTCGACCGATAAGCGCACACCTCGCAGGACTGCACGTGTTTCCATAGCTGCTCCTTACTTCTTCTGAACTTTTTTATCAGCCGGATGGCCTTTGAAGGTCCGAGTCAGCGCGAATTCGCCTAACTTGTGACCCACCATCTGATCGGTGATATAGACCGGCACATGTTGCTTACCGTTGTGAACCGCAATGGTCAAACCGATGAAATCGGGCAGGATCATGGAACGGCGCGACCAAGTTTTGATCGGTTTTTTGTCTTTGTTAGCGACGGCTTTTTCCGTTTTGGCCAGCAAATGGTGGTCAACAAACGGGCCTTTTTTGAGTGAGCGTGTCATGTGTTAACCCTTATTTCTTGCGACGTGAAACGATCATGACCTGGGTGCGCTTGTTATTGCGGGTGCGGTAGCCCTTGGTCAGATTGCCCCATGGATCCACAGGCGCGCGGCCTTCGCCGGTACGGCCTTCACCGCCACCGTGCGGGTGATCAATTGGGTTCATGGCCACTCCGCGAACGGTCGGGCGGATACCCATCCAACGTTTGACACCGGCTTTACCGAGTTGACGCAGGCTGTGTTCTTCGTTGGCTACTTCACCAATGGTGGCACGGCATTCGATGTGAATCTTGCGGACTTCGCCTGAGCGCATACGCACCTGGGCGTAAGTGCCTTCACGCGCCAACAAAGTGGCGGAGGTGCCGGCCGAACGTGCGATTTGTGCACCTTTGCCGGGACGCAATTCGATGCAATGAATGGTGGAACCCACGGGGATGTTGCGAATCGGCAGCGTGTTGCCTGCGCGAATCGGGGCTTCAGCACCGCTGTGAATGGTGGCACCGACTTCCAAACCGCGCGGGGCGATGATGTAAGTACGTTCACCGTCTGCATAGCAAATCAATGCGATGTGCGCTGTGCGGTTCGGGTCGTATTCAATGCGCTCGACCTTGCCGGGAATGCCGTCTTTCATGCGACGGAAATCGACCACACGGTAGTGGTGCTTGTGACCACCGCCCTTGTGGCGAACCGTGATGTGACCGTTGTTGTTGCGACCAGCGTGTTGGAACTGAGGTTCCAGCAGCGGCGCATAGCCTGGGCCTTTGAACAAATGGTCACGTGTGACCTTGACCACGCCGCGTTGACCGGGCGAGGTGGGTTTCATTTTGATGACTGCCATGATTAAGCCACCTCTCCAGACAGGTTCAATTCTTGTCCAGGCTTGAGCGTCACATAGGCTTTGCGAATGTTGTCGCGGCGACCTACGGAACGGCCAAAACGCTTGGTTTTGCCTTTGGTATTGACCACCGATACACCCTTGACCTCGACTTTGAACATCAGTTCAACAGCCGCTTTGATCTCGGGCTTGGTGGCGTTTTGCAACACTTTGAAAGTGACTGCATTGGATTTCTCGGCAACCATGGTGGCTTTTTCAGACACGATAGGAGCCACGAGCACGGCCATCAAACGGCCTTCGTCAAATTTCGGGGTGCTCATGCGAACATCTCCTTGAGTTTGTCGATGGCGCCTTTGGTGACCAGCACCTTTTTGTAATGCACCAGCGAAACCGGGTCTGCGTAACGCGGCTCGACCACCAGCACATTGGCCAGGTTGCGTGACGCGAAATACAAGTTGTCATCTACCTCTTCGGAGATGACCAACACGGATTGCAGATTCATGGCTTTGAGTTTGGAAGCCAGCAGTTTGGTTTTAGGTGCTTCGATCTTGAGCGAATCCACCACCGCCAGACGGCCTTCACGCACCAACTGAGAGAAGATGGCAGCCATACCGGCGCGGTACATCTTCTTGTTGATTTTTTGTGTGAAGTTTTCTTCCGGGCTGTTCGGGAATGCACGACCGCCGCCACGCCAGATGGGGGAAGAAGTCATACCGGCACGGGCGCGGCCTGTGCCTTTTTGCTTGAACGGCTTTTTGGTGGAGTGCTTGACCTGTTCACGGTCTTTTTGTGCACGTGTACCTTGGCGCGCGTTGGCTTGGTAGGCGACCACAATCTGGTGCACCAAGTCTTCGTTGTAAGCACGGCCGAACAAAGTTTCAGGCGCGTCAAATTTGGCAGACGCCTGGCCTTGGTCATTCAGGAGTTCGATTTGCATCAGTTAGCTCCTTTTGATTTGGCCTTGATGGCGTGACGCACGGTAACAAAACCGCCCGCGGATCCGGGCACAGCGCCCTTGATCAGCAACAGTTGACGCGCTTCGTCGATACGAATCACATCCAGGTTTTGCGTGGTCACGGTTTCGTCGCCCATGTGGCCCGACATTTTTTTGCCGGGGAACACGCGACCGGGGTCTTGTGCCATGGAAATGGAGCCAGGCACATTGTGCGAACGGCTGTTACCGTGAGACGCACGCTGTGAACGGAAGTTGTGCCGTTTGATGGTGCCGGCAAAGCCTTTACCAATTGAAGTACCTTGCACATCCACTTTTTCACCGACAGTGAAGATGGCTGTGGGAGGTACTGATGTACCGGCAGGGTACTGCGCTGCAGTTTCTGCGGTGACACGGAATTCTTGGGTAATTTCACCGGCCACAACGCCGGCCTTGGCCATATGGCCTGCCTGAGGCTTGTTGACACGCGAAGCTTTGCGTGCACCAAACGTCACCTGTAAGGCAACGTAGCCGTCATTTTCCTGGGTTTTGACTTGGGTCACGCGGTTGTCAGAAACATCTACCACTGTGACAGGCACTGCGTCCCCATCATCAGTGAACAGACGCATCATGCCCACCTTGCGGCCCAGCAATCCCAGTCGATTGCTTTGACTCATGTTTTTTCTCCAAAACTCTCACCGCGGTCACTTCAATTGGCAACTGCGTTTGGTGTGTGAAAGAAGGTTGATAATTTCTCCGCAAATTCTGCGAAGCCTTGGATTGTAGCCGAATTTTGCTGGTTCAAGCCCAACCCAGCTACTTCTCCAAATTTGCCGCCCTTTGTGAGGGCGGCGACTTTTTTACTGCAACTTGATTTCGACGTCCACGCCAGCGGGCAGGTCCAATTTCATCAGGGCGTCCACGGTTTTATCAGTGGGGTCCACGATGTCCATCAGGCGCTGGTGCGTACGGATTTCCAACTGGTCGCGACTGGATTTGTTGACGTGGGGTGAACGCAAAATATCAAAGCGCTTCATGCGTGTCGGCAATGGCACAGGGCCTTTGACAATCGCGCCGGTACGCTTGGCGGTGTCCACGATTTCAGCAGCAGACTGGTCAATCAGTTTGTAGTCAAACGCTTTCAAGCGGATGCGGATTTTTTGTTTGGTTGACATGCTGATTCCTTAGGCGATGATCTTGGCAACCACACCGGCGCCGACGGTTTTGCCGCCTTCGCGGATGGCGAAGCGCAAACCTTCTTCCATCGCAATCGGGTGGATCAACTTGACCGTGATCGACACGTTGTCACCAGGCATCACCATCTCTTTGCCTTCAGGCAACTCGATCGCACCGGTCACGTCCGTGGTACGGAAGTAAAACTG
>CAMDSU010000150.1 GCA_945907335.1 Bordetella parapertussis
CTTGAGATAACCGACCCCAGTCCAGGTATGGCGCGTAATTCACGTTCAAATGCAGTGGCCGTTTCCTGCAAGGCGGTGGGGTCATCGCCCGTCAACATGACCAGGTATTTTTCGCCGGATGCACCCAGCCCGACCTTGACCCGCATGCCCGGCATATCAGACAACATTTGGCGTATTTCTTTTTCAATCACGCCTTTGCGCGGCCTCTCGCCTCGCGCTGTCAATTGGATGGTGAGCGTGGCTATGCGGGTTTCGGCGCTGGCCTGCGGCATGCTGGGGTCTGACCCGGCGGAGCCGCCACCGATGGTGGTGTAGACCGACTTGACCTGCGGCAAGCTGATGACACGTTGGCGCACTTCTTCAGCGGTTTTTTCGGTGAACGCCAGCGATGTACCAGGCGGTAATTCGATGCCTACCTGCGTTTGTGAGTTGTCATCCGGCGGAATAAAACCGGTGGGCAACAAAGGGATCAGGCTGAGCGAGGCGATGAAAAAAGTGGCAGCGCCCAAGGCTGTCCAAAACCGATGGTGCAAACACCAGCGCACCATACGCAAATAAGTAGGCATCCAAAACGGCACCACGACCGGTTTGTTCGATGGCTTGAGCATGTAGGCGGCCATCATGGGCGTGAGAATTCGCGCCACCACCAGCGAAGCGAACACGGCCAAAGCTGCCGTCCAACCAAATTGCACAAAAAATTTACCCGGCACCCCGCTCATGAATGCAGTGGGCAAGAACACCGCCACCAAAGTAAAGGTGGTGGCGATCACAGCCAATCCGATTTCATCGGCCGCTTCCATGGCTGCGGCAAAAGGCGTTTTGCCCATGTGCAAATGCCGCTCGATATTCTCCACCTCAACGATGGCGTCATCCACCAAAATGCCCACCACCAACGACAAGGCCAATAAGCTGATGACGTTGATAGAAAAACCCAAATACCACATGCCAATGAAGGCGGGCAACACTGACAAGGGCAAGGCCACCGCAGACACAAACGTGGCGCGCAAATCGCGCAAAAATAACCACACCACCAGCACTGCCAGCAAAGCGCCCTCGTACAACAAAATCAATGATGCGTTGTATTCGTCTTTGACTGGGGTGACAAAATCAAATGCAGTGGTGATGGTCACATCTGGATGGGCCGCGCGTAATTCTTCCAATGCTTTGAATACCCGCGCCCCGACATCGACCTCGCTCGCACCTCGACTGCGCGCGACCTCGAAACCGACCACCTGCTTGCCATTCAAATAAGCCGCCGAGCGCTTTTCTGCAAAGGTGTCGGTCACTGTCGCGATGTCGCTCAATCGAACCCGGCCCCCTTGCCCGACAGCGATCTCAAGGTCTGCCAATTCAGCCGCAGAACCCACGGTAGCCAAGGTACGCAAAGGCTGTTCGCTGCCACCTAAATCGGTGCGTCCTCCAGCGCTTTCACTTTGCACTTGGCGCAATTGGCGCGACACATCGGCCGCGGAAATACGCAAGGCTTGCATGCGAACTGGATCTAGCGCGATGTCAACCTGCCGCTGCACACCGCCCACACGATTGACAGCGCCCACGCCTTTGATGGAGAGTAATCGCCTGACCACTGTTTGGTCGACAAACCAACTCAAACCTTCTTCATCGAAGTTTGGTGAAGTGATGGTGAACGCCAACACCGGTCCACCGGTGAAGTCGAGTTTTTTGACAACGGGTTCGAGCAAATCATTTGGCAAGTCGCTGCGCGCCAAATTAACCGCTGAACGAATTTCATCCAAAGCCTCTTGTATGGGCTTTTCAATCCTGAACTCACAGGTGATCAACACCGAGCCATCTTGCACCTTGGTGTAAATATTTTTCAAGCCTTGCGCAGACACCACCGCATTTTCAATTTTGCGCGCCACCTCGGTTTCCATTTGTCCGGGCGAAGCGCCAGGCAAGGATGCGGTGATGACAATGGTAGGTAGGTCAAGGTCGGGAAAGTTTTGTACCTTCATGCTGTTGAAGGAAAGTAAACCCGCAAAACTCAGCAATACAAACAGCACCACGCCGGGCACAGGGTTGCGAATGGACCATGCGGACACATTCATGGCACGACTTTCACCAAGTCACCTGCCGTTAAAAACCCTGCACCGCGCACCACCACATTGGCATCCAATGGCAAACCTGACGTGATTTCGATCATGTCACCTTGCCGGCGGCCGACAGTCACCTTAAGCAATTTGACACGCTGGTCTGGACCGACCACATACACTTTTTGAAACCCGTCGCGCACCACCAAGGACTGCTGCGGGACCAACAATGCTTTGGTGCTGCCAAACTCGAATTCACCGCGCACGAACATGCCGGGCTTGAGTAAACCTTGCGCCGAGGCCGGTAAATCCACATAGACCATACCGGTGCGGTTTTGTGCATCCACAGTGGGTGCGAGCATCCGAACTTGGCCACTGACTTCGGCACCGCTGGCCACGGTGATACGAACTTTTTGGCCAGGTTTGATTCTGAACAATTCGTTGGACACCAGGTCGGCACGCCACTCTAAGCGGTTGCCGCGAATCAAGCGAAACAATTCACTGCCTAAGCCCACGACCGAACCGACACTGGCGGTACGCGAAGAAATGACGCCGCTGTCAGGGGCATGGACCTGTGTTTGCTTCAACCGCAATTCACTGACAGCCAGGTTGGCCTGGGCTGACTCCACGCGGGCCTGGGCAGTGGCTTCGGCGGTGACGTCTTTGTTGTATTGCTGCGCACTGATGACGCCGCTGGGTTGCAAGGCGCGGGCTCGGTCGGCATTGGCTTGCGCTTCTGAGGCCACGGCGCGGGCTTCGTTCAGCGCCGCCTTGGCTTGGTTGATTTCTGCCAGTACCGATTCATTGGCAAACACCGCCAGCACTTGACCGGCTTTGACTTGATCGCCCACATTCACGCGCACTTGTGTCAAACGAAGGCCGCCAATTTCTGCGCCAACACTGGCCTCTTGCCAAGCAGCCACACTCCCGTTGGCACTCAGACGCTGCGAGAGTTGCTGGTTTTGTGGTTGCGCCACTGTCACCGTCATGGCGGGTTTGACGACCGCTGCCGATTTGCTATCCGGTTGCTGTGCTGAGGCCATGAACGCCACCATACACATTGCCCAACACCCTGTGAGACGAAGCACTGTTCGTCGCTGTTTGGATTGCATGTTTCTGCCTTTGAACAGATAAAAAGAACGCGAGGTACTTACAACACCCTCAACACGTGAGTTGGCTTGAAGCCCAAGTCCGCCATTTTTCCTTTTCGGGCGCGGGCGGTACGGGCATTATTCAAGCTTCTGATTTCCAGCGTTTCGTCACGGGCTTTACCACCGCGCCCCACACCCAAGATACAAACGGTGCGTGTGTAAGCAGCAGCACCTGCGAGTGTGTCCTTGTCTTCCAAGTCCATCAGCATCAAACCGCGACCGCCTTTTTCCATGGCCTTGAGTTCGGTGATGTCAAATGTCAATATGCGCCCGCCCGCAGATGCGCAGACCACGTGCGTGGCAATCGGCAAGGGCTCGGCACCGTTACCGCCGCCCACAACCGACGGCACACACAAGGTTTCGCCTTCCTGCAAATTGATGAAAGATTTGCCACCCTTGTTGCGCGAAATCAGGTTGTCTATGCAACACACAAAACCATAACCGCCTGAGCCACTGAGCAACAAGGTCATGGTGGTCGGGCCGGCAAAATAATGCACCAACTGTGTACCGGCTTCCACATCCACCAAAGTGGTGACAGGCTGACCATCGCCCCGCGCACCGGGCAATGCCGCCACCGGCACCGAGTACACGCGTCCGTTGGAGCCGAAGGCAATCAGCTGATCGACGGTGCGGCATTCGAAGGTGTCGTACAAACCGTCACCGGCTTTGAACGCGAAACTGCCAGGTTCGTGGCCATGGCCTTGGCGTGCGCGTACCCAGCCTTTTTCAGACACGACCACTGTCACCGGTTCGTCCACCACTTTGACTTCAGCGACAGCTTTTTTCTCGGTCTGAATCAAAGTGCGGCGCTCGTCGGCAAACACCTTGGCATCGGCTTCGATTTCTTTGATCATCAAACGGCGCAATGAAGTGGCGCTGCCCAAAATGTCTTCGAGTTTTCCTTGCTCTTCGTGCAACTCTTTCAATTCCTGCTCAATCTTGATGGCTTCCAACCGCGCCAATTGGCGCAAGCGGATATCCAAAATGTCGTCAGCTTGACGCTCTGAGAGTTTGAAGCGCTCAATCAGTGCAGGCTTAGGCTCATCGCTGTGGCGGATGATGCGAATCACCTCGTCAATGTTGAGCAACACCAACTGGCGACCTTCCAAAATATGTATACGCGCCAGCACTTTGTCCAAGCGGAATTGCGAACGACGCTGCACTGTGGTCTGGCGAAAGCTGATCCACTCCTCCAGCATTTGACGCAGTGATTTGGGCACCGGTCTGCCGTCCAAGCCGACCATGGTCAGGTTGATGGAAGAAGAGCTTTCCAAACTGGTGTGCGCCAGCAGCGTGGTGATGAGTTCCTGCTGTTCGATGGTGCGCGTCTTGGGTTCGAACACCAAACGCACCGGCGCGTCTTTGGACGATTCGTCGCGCACCATATCCAGCACCGACAACACCGTGGCTTTCAATTGCACTTGCTCAGGCGTGAGCGCTTTTTTGCCGGTCTTGACC
>CAMDSU010000151.1 GCA_945907335.1 Bordetella parapertussis
GCGCTGGACACCTACATTCCTCTGCCCGAGCGCGCCATTGACGGTGCATTCTTGATGCCGGTGGAAGACGTGTTCTCCATCTCCGGTCGCGGCACGGTGGTGACAGGTCGCGTCGAGCGCGGCATTGTCAAGGTCGGCGAAGAGATCGAAATTGTTGGTATCTCTGACACGGTCAAGACCACCTGTACCGGCGTGGAAATGTTCCGCAAACTGCTGGATCAGGGACAAGCGGGCGACAACGTGGGTATTTTGTTGCGTGGCACCAAGCGCGAAGACGTGCAGCGCGGCCAGGTGCTGTGCAAGCCCGGTTCGATCAAGCCGCACACGCATTTCACCGCTGAAATTTATGTCTTGTCAAAAGACGAGGGCGGACGCCACACACCGTTCTTCAACAACTACCGTCCACAGTTTTACTTCCGTACCACGGACGTGACCGGTGCGATCGAGTTGCCTGAAGGCAAAGAGATGGTGATGCCTGGAGACAACGTGTCGATCACGGTCAAGTTGATCCACCCGATTGCGATGGAAGAAGGTTTGCGCTTCGCCATCCGCGAAGGCGGCAAAACCGTCGGCGCCGGTGTGGTTGCCAAGATCATCGCCTGACGCGCCAATCTCAGTGTTCGCCTGCAGCAAGCGCGTGAACATTGTTGTTTCATAGGGGTATAGCTCAATTGGCAGAGCGTCGGTCTCCAAAACCGAAGGTTGGGGGTTCGATTCCCTCTGCCCCTGCCACTCGGTAGAAATACCGGGTGACAAAAGCCCGCCACTGACCAGCGGGCTTAGTTCGCTTAAATGGATAGATGTTTAACCAACCACTGATTGATATGTCCACCGCACAGATTGAAACCGTGACCAGCACCGCAGACAAAGCCAAATTGGCAGCAGCTGCCGCATTGGTGGTGGCTGCTTTGGCGGCGTTCTACACGTTGTCTGCCCGGGGTGCATTGATCCAGTGGGGTGCGTTGGTGGTTTGCTTGGTCTTGGCTGTGGTGGTGTTTTTCACTTCCTTGCAAGGGCGTCAATTGATGGGATTTGCCAAAGACGCTTGGCGAGAAGTCCTCAAAGTCGTCTGGCCGACACGCAAGGAGGCCTTGCAAATGACGGCCTACGTGTTTGTATTCGTGTTGTTGATGGCGGTTTTTTTGTGGTTGACCGACAAAACCCTGGAATGGCTTTTGTATGACCTGATTCTGGGATGGAAAAAATAATGACCGAAGAATCCCTTGAACACACACTGATCACTACCGCACCTGCGCATCCAGATATGCGTTGGTATGTGGTGCATGCTTATTCAGGCATGGAAAAAGCTGTGGAACGCAATATTCATGAGCGCATACAGCAAGCTGGTATGCAATCCAAATTCGGCCGTATTTTGGTTCCCACCGAAGAGGTGGTTGAAATGAAAAACGGTCAGAAAAAAACCACTGAGCGTCGCTTTTTCCCGGGCTATGTGTTGGTAGAAATGATCATGGATGACGAAAGTTGGCATTTGATCAAGCACACCAATAAAGTCACAGGTTTTGTGGGTGGTGCGCGCAATCGTCCGGCGCCTATTTCTCAAGACGATGTGTTAAAAATCGTCAATCAGATGCAGCAAGGAACCGACAAGCCTCGCCACAAGGTGGAGTTCATGGTCGGGGAATTCATTCGTGTCAAAGATGGCCCGTTCACCGACTTCAACGGTACCGTGGAAGAAGTGAATTATGAAAAGAACAAGATGCGTGTGTCGGTGACCATTTTTGGTCGCGCTACGCCAGTTGAACTTGAATTTGGACAGGTCGAAAAAACCTGAGCATTGTTGGGTGTCAGATCGGAGTGCAAACCCCGGTCCCGTGCATTGAAAGTTGACCTGCGTTTCCGACTCAGCGCAGGTTGTAGTCAGTGAGTCATTAACCCCGGGGAGCCCTCAACAGGCGTTTGTACCCGCAAGGAGAAAAGCATGGCGAAAAAAATCGTCGGCTTCATCAAGCTGCAAGTGCCAGCTGGTAAAGCCAATCCATCACCGCCCATCGGGCCCGCACTGGGCCAGCGCGGTTTGAACATCATGGAATTCTGCAAGGCGTTCAATGCCCAGACCCAAGGCGTTGAGCCCGGTTTGCCATTGCCGGTGGTCATCACCGCGTTTGCAGATAAGTCCTTCACTTTCATCATCAAGACCCCGCCAGCGGTCACCTTGATCAAGAAAGCCATCAAACTCGACAAGGGCTCAGCCCGTCCGCACGTCGACAAAGTCGGCAAGATCACACGTGCTCAGCTCGAAGAAATCGCCAAGGCCAAAATGGTTGACATGACTGCTGCTGATTTAGACGCGGCCGTGCGCACCATCGCCGGTTCTGCCCGTTCGATGGGCGTGACCGTGGAGGGCGTGGTATGAGCCTGACCAAAAAACAAAAATCCTTCGCCGGTAAAGTAGACAGTAACAAGCTTTACCCGTTTACTGATGCATTGAAAATCGTCAAAGAGTGTGCCACTGCCAAATTCGATGAATCTATCGATGTGGCCGTGCAACTCGGTATCGATGCCAAAAAATCTGACCAAGTGGTGCGCGGCGCCGTCGTGCTGCCCAACGGCACCGGCAAAATTGCTCGCGTCGCTGTGTTCGCACAAGGTGCCAAAGCCGATGAAGCTCTGGCCGCCGGCGCTGACGTCGTTGGCATGGACGATTTGGCTGCCCGCATCAAAGCAGGCGACATGCCCTTTGACGTGGTCATCGCAGCACCAGACGCCATGCGCGTTGTCGGTACCTTGGGCCAAATTTTGGGCCCGCGTGGTTTGATGCCTAACCCCAAAGTTGGCACAGTGACACCTGATGTCGCCACTGCGGTGCGCAACGCCAAAGCAGGTCAAGTGCAATTCCGCGTCGACAAGGCCGGTATTGTTCACGCCACCATTGGCCGCCGTTCATTCGACAGCGACAAACTGCAAGGCAACTTGGTCGCATTGATAGACGCTTTGAGCAAAGCCAAACCCGCCACCAGCAAAGGTGTATACCTGCGCAAACTGGCCGTGTCCTCAACCATGGGTGTAGGCGTTCGCGTCGACACACAAACACTGAGCGCCTAAAGCGCTCGGCATTCAGGGCGGTTTCAATGACCGCTCTGGAGCGGTGGGTCAGTCGGGTTGCAAAACCCGGCTGAGCCATCCAAGACCGTTGGCGTGCAGCTTGACTGCACTTAATTCACCAGCCAACGCAGATGGCGATCCCGCTGAAAAGAAATTTTTCTTGACAGTCAGGTCGCTGAAACCGGTGTGTGAAAGGGGCAACCCGATCGCACTTTTTGAAGGAGTAGACCTTGAGTCTGAATCGCAGTGAAAAAGAAGCCGTCGTCACAGAAGTGTCGGCATTGGCTGCACAAGCGCAGACGCTGGTGATGGCGGAATACCGCGGCATCACGGTCGCAGACATGACCAAATTCCGCGCCAGTGCGCGCAGCCAGGGCGTATCGCTCAGCGTGTTGAAAAACACGCTGGCACGCCGTGCTGTCGCCGGTACGTCGTTTGAAGCTGTCTCTGACCAGATGACCGGCCCGCTGATCTATGGTTTCTCTGTAGATGCTGTGGCCGCTGCCAAAGTGGTGGCCGATTTCGCCAAGACCAACGACAAGTTGGTCATCCGTGGCGGCGCATTTGCAGGCAAGTCCCTAGACGTCAACGGCGTGAAACAACTGGCAAGTATTCCTTCCAAGGAAGTATTGCTGGCGCAATTGTGTGGATTGCTCATGTCACCCATGTCGCGTACCGCAGTGGTGCTCGGCGCATTGGCGGCGAAAAAAGAAGAGGCGGTTGCCGCGTAAAGCGTGCAGCACATTTAAAAAATCTGCTGCCGCTTAAGGCAGCCCTGAACGAGTTAAGGAAATCAACATGGCATTCGATAAAGACGCATTTTTGACCGCACTGGACAGCATGACAGTCATGGAACTCAACGATTTGGTGAAAGCCATCGAAGAGAAATTCGGCGTGAGCGCCGCAGCCATGGCAGCACCTGCTGCTGCCGGCGGTGGCGGTGGCGCAGCTGCTGCTGAAGAGAAAACCGAGTTCAACGTGATGTTGCTCGAAGCTGGCGCAAACAAAGTCGGCGTCATCAAGGCAGTGCGCGAAATCACCGGTCTGGGCTTGAAAGAAGCCAAAGACCTGGTCGACGGTGCGCCCAAAGCCGTCAAGGAAGCTGCCCCCAAAGCAGATGCCGAAGCAGCCAAGAAGAAATTGGAAGAAGCTGGCGCCAAGGTCGAGCTCAAGTAATCGGTCTTACAAAGGCTGGTTGTCCTCACAAGGGACATCCAGCCTTTGGCGCTCTCAGAGCGCACCCGATAACCGGTGTTCTCCGGTTGTCGAGTGTCTTCTGAGCTGACTGCAGAAGAACCTTGGTTCGGGTTGTGCGCAATGCACAGCCGTCCGCCAACGCTGGTAGTGGCCAGCGGGCCAAGCACAACGCACACTTGCCCAGAGCAAACTGTGCGGCCCCAGTCGCCGAGTGAATCAAGTCCGGAGTACTCATGGCCTACACATTTACCGAACGCAAGCGCATCCGCAAAAGTTT
>CAMDSU010000152.1 GCA_945907335.1 Bordetella parapertussis
AGCTTGAGGTTGCGCGTATTCAAGCCCATGGCTTTGGCCGCGATTTCATCTTCCCGGATAGCCATCCAAGCACGGCCAATGCGCGAATGTTCTAAGCGATAACACACCAAGACACTGACCAACACCACAGCTAAAAACAAATAGTAATACTGCGTGACGCCGGGCAATTCGATGAAGCCCAGATCGAGTTTGCGTGACAGCGGATGGTCCATGATGGTCATCGGGTCAATTTGTCCCAAGCCCTTGGGGCCGTTGGTGATGTTGACCGGGCTGTCGAGGTTATTCAAAAACACGCGGATGATTTCACCAAAACCCAAGGTGACGATGGCCAAGTAGTCGCCGCGCAATTTCAAGGTAGGCGCTCCGAGCAATAGGCCAAAGACACCGGCCAAAGCCGCCCCTAAGGGAATCACTGCCCACAAAGGGGTGTGTATGCCTTGGGGGAACATGGCGGCAAACATAGGGAAATTTTCTACCAGGTGCGGTGACGCCAATAAGCCGAACATATAGGCACCCACCGCAAAAAAAGCGACAAACCCCAAGTCAAGCAAACCCGCATAACCCACCACGATATTCAAACCCAAAGCCAGCATCACATACAGCAAGGCCATGTCAGCGATACGCACCCAGCCGTTGCCAAATATTTGCAAGACCAAAGGCAATGCCAACAAAAGAACGCCCCAAGCGGCATAACGTGCATACGGAGTGGCGATATGGTTTTTCATGGTTTCATGCCCGGTCCGAGACGCGTTCACCCAACAAGCCCGAAGGCCGCAAAGTCAGCACGGCAATCAACACCACGAAGGCAAAAATATCGGCGTAATGACTGCCCAGCACACCACCTGTCAGGTCACCGATATAGCCGGACGCGATGGCTTCGATCAATCCCAACAAAATACCTCCGACCACCGCCCCTGCAAGGTTGCCTATGCCACCAAAAACCGCCGCGGTGAAGGCTTTAAGGCCCGGTAAAAAACCCATGCCGTGTTGCACGGTACCGTAGTTTGAGGCCCACATGACGCCAGCCAAAGCCGCCAGTACCGCGCCAATCATGAATGTTGCAGATATCACCATGTCGGGTTTAACGCCCATCAAGGTAGCGACGCGCGGGTTTTCAGCGGTAGCGCGCATGGCCCGCCCCAGCTTGGTGCCATTGACCAACCACATGAGCAATGCCAACGCCACAGCAGTAACCGCCAAAATCAGAATCTGTGTAGGAGTGATCACCGCCCCTGCAACTGGAATCGGGTCACTGGGCAGCAGGGTGGGGAACGACTTGTAGTTGGGTTTCCAAATCACCATGGCCAATGTTTGCAACAAAATGGACACGCCAATGGCCGTGATCAATGGCGCGAGTTTCGGCGCATTGCGCAGCGGCTTGTATGCAATTTTTTCGATCGCGAAATTCAAACCGGCCGCCACCACGCAAGCGCATACCAGTGAAATCAGAAGCATGAGCCAACCCGCCATGCCCGGTGCATATTGTTGCAACACACCGACCACGGTCCAGCTGGTTAACGCACCCACCATCAACACTTCGCCGTGCGCAAAATTGATCAGGTTGATGATGCCGTAAACCATGGTGTAGCCAAGAGCCAGCAAGGCATACATGCTGCCAAGTACCAGCCCATTGATGATTTGTTGCAACAAGATATCGATGGCCAGTCTCCCAAAAGGTGCGCGATTGTAGAAAAAAAAAGCCCTCCATGGGAGGAGGGCTTGGCCATTCAGCGTTGAGACGAATTAATCGTCGGCATAAATATCCACATCCTTGGTTTCCTTGATAAACAAAGTACCGATGATGAAGGTAGCACCCGCGATGATGATGGGATACCACAAACCGCTGTACATATTGCCGGTCTGCGCCACGATGGCAAATGCCGTGGTTGGCAACAAACCGCCGAACCAGCCGTTACCAATGTGATAAGGCAAAGACATAGAGGTGTAGCGGATGCGGGTGGGGAACATTTCCACCAACATGGCTGCAATCGGTCCATACACCATGGTCACCAAAATCACCAAGTAGGTCAGGATCAAAATCACCCACACTTTATTGATTTTCTGCGGATCCGCTTTGGCAGGGTACCCAGCAGCTTTGAGCGTGGCGCTCAGGTTGGCAGAGATGACTGCATCGCGGCTTTTCTTTTCATCCGACAGGCTTTTCAAAGAATCTTCGGCTTTTTTAACCGCTTTGGCATCGACCGGTACCGCAGCTTTGAGTTCTTCAAGTTTCTTCTCAGCCACTTGCTTGGCAGCGGCCACATCGTCTGGGGTGACCACCGTAGAGATGACGGTTTCACCTACTTTGATGATGGCAGGTGTGCCAGCAGGTGCGATTTCATTGGAATAGCTGACAGAACTGGCGGCCAGTTTTTGCTTGGCGATGTCACAAGACGATGTGAACTTGACCGTACCCGTCGGGTTGAACTGGAATGAACACTCTGCCGGGTCAGCCACCACCACCACTTTGTTGGCTTGTTGTGCCGCATGCAAATCTGGGTTGGCGGCTTTGGTCAACTGCTCAAACACAAAGAAATAGGTCAGCACCGCTAACAGACAACCCAGCATGATGATGGGCTTGCGACCGATCTTGTCTGACAAGGCTCCAAAAACAATAAAGAAGGGCGTACCGATGATCAACGAGGCAGCCACAAACAAATTGGCCGTGGCTCCATCCACTTTCAACGCTTGCGTCAAGAAGAACAAAGCGTAGAACTGGCCGGTGTACCAAACCACCGCTTGGCCTGCGGTCAAACCGATCAGGGCCAAGATCACAATTTTGAGGTTTTTCCATTGGCCAAAGGATTCTGTCAATGGCGATTTGGAGGTTTTTCCTTCTGCTTTCATTTTCACGAAAGCGGGAGACTCGCTCATCGACAAGCGGATGTAGACAGACACGCCAAGCAACACGATGGAGAGCAAGAAAGGAATACGCCAGCCCCAATCTCCAAAGGCCTCTTCACCCAACGCGGTGCGCGTGCCCAAAATCACCAGCAAAGACAAAAACAAACCCAGGGTTGCGGTGGTTTGGATCCAGGCGGTGTAGGCACCACGCTTTCCATGCGGCGCATGTTCGGCCACGTAGGTGGCAGCACCGCCGTATTCCCCACCCATCGCCAAACCTTGCAACAAACGAAGCGCAATCAAGATGATCGGCGCCGCCACACCAATACTGGCATAGGTCGGCAAAATACCCACGATAAAGGTCGACAAACCCATGATCAAAATAGTCACCAGGAAGGTGTATTTACGACCGATCATGTCGCCCAAGCGGCCAAAGAATACGGCACCGAACGGACGCACGATAAAACCCGCCGCAAATGCGAGCAACGCAAAGATGAAGGCAGAACCTTGGTCCAGACCACTGAAGAACTGCTTGGCGATGATGGCTGCGAGTGAGCCGTACAGATAAAAGTCATACCACTCAAACACGGTGCCGAGTGAGGATGCCAGAATCACTTTTTTCTCTTGCGACGACATTGGTCGGTCTTCATGCACGATGGCCATGGTGTCTCCTTGAAGTTACCCGCTGACTGGGGTTTGTCGTTATTTTGTTTGAATGTACTTGCCAGCGACTGACGCAAAACTGAACGAGGGCTGACAACCCTAGGGCAAACCCTTGCGGCCTATTTCACGATATGAATTTTTCAGCGTTTGCGCTGTATGCCTGCGGGCAAATCCAAGGCAGCCTTCCAAGCTTTGCTGCGGTACCAGTCATCTCCGTCTAAAAACTCACGCAACATCGGCAAAGCGTCCAAGCCCCAAAACATTTCGCCATCTGCTTGAATGCTGGGCACACCGAACACGCCATCGGCGATGGCTTGCTCGGTGTTTTGTCGCAAGGTTTCTTTCACTTCGTTCGCGTCTGGTGAACGTGCTGGTTGCAGACTGCGGGCCAATGCTTCTAAGCGCTGGCTGTCACTTGGGTCAAGGCCTCCACACCACACATGTTTGAACACCGCTTCACACACGTGTCGGCTGGGTTGCCCGTTGGGGTCGCAGGCAATGGCCAATCGCAACAATGGCAACGGGTTGAATGGATGCGCGGCAGGCATTTGCAGATCCAAGCCTTGTTGTCGCGCCAACCACAGCGACTGGCGGTAAGTCCACTCGCGTTTTCCGGCGACTTCAACCGGCCCCAACTGCCCGTGGTGTTTCAACAAACCACCAAACAACACCGGCTTGTAAACCACTTGGTAACTCAAGCCTTGCAAGGTGCGCGGCAATTGGTCGAATGCCAAATAAGCATAGGGACTGATGACATCGAAATAAAAAGTGAGTTGGTGCATTTCAGGCCTTGTTGAAATGTTGTTCTATGCGCTGCGCAAGACGTTGCCAAACAGCACGTTGGTGTTGCGGTGAACTCATGCCCCAGCGGGCAATTTCATCGATGCTGCGCAAACACCCATGGCATTCATCCCGTTCGGCATGCATGGTGCACACTGACACACATGGTGACGCCAGTGGCTGACCGGCGGGTGTGCGCAACACC
>CAMDSU010000153.1 GCA_945907335.1 Bordetella parapertussis
CATTCGCGGAGAAGACCGTTTCTTTGCGGACAGTTTGCATGCGGACAATGTCAGCCAAGTGTTGCAATTGAAGGGCCGCGTCAAGGTCAAAATCGTTCCGATGCAATCGCCATGAAAAAAGGCCCCTAAGGGCCTTTCGCAAGTGTGAGCGCAGATCAGTATTCGTTGCGACCGCCGCCGCCTTCGCGACGACCACCACCACCGCCGCCGCCGTAGCCGCCGCCTTCACGACGACCACCACCACCGCCGCCACCGTAGCCACCGCCACCACCGTAGCCGCCACCGCCGCCACCACCACCACCGTAGCCGCCGCCACCGCCGCCATATCCACCACCACCACCACTACGGGGAGGGCGAGGTTCCATGGGGCGGGCTTCGTTTACCACCAAGCTACGACCACCAAGTGGCTGGCCATTCATGCCGCTGATGGCTGCTTGCGCCTCCGCATCAGACGCCATCTCCACAAAACCGAAGCCTTTGGAGCGACCGGTGTCGCGTTCCATCATGACCTTGGCGCTTGTGACGCTACCAAATTGACCAAAAGATTGTTCCAGATCGCCATCACGAACGGAATAAGGCAGATTGCCCACGTACAGTTTGTTGCCCATTCAGGGACTCCATAAAAACGAATAAAAAAGCGATGGAGTCCCGATTGCACCTGTCCACGAAAGCCAAGAAGCGAAACTAGCCGATCACCCGCACACTGCGTGTCCACCCCGTGGCTTCACCAGTGCGGATCATTATGAAACAGAAAAGGATGAAAAAGCCAAGTATTTATGGCCGGTAAATGCGTGAAAACCCTAAAAACGACACTAATCACCAACTTGATTCCCTGTCCGGGCTTGAGCTGATTTTATGAATACTCAAATCAGCGCCCTGGAATTCGTCTTCCTGGCTCAAGCGCAAACCCACAAAATGCCGGATCAAGCCGTATAAGACCAGTGAAGACAGCAATGCCCAGACAACGGCCAACAAAGTGCCGAGTGCCTGAGCCATCAGACTGACGCCGCCCAAGCCTCCCAATGACTGCTGCCCAAAGATGCCCGCCGCCAGTCCGCCCCATGTGCCACACAAGCCATGCAAAGGCCATACACCCAACACATCGTCAATTTTCCAGCGGTTTTGCGTCAAAGTGAACATATAAACAAACAACGCGCCGGCGATAGCGCCGACCACCAAGGCGCCCATAGGATGCATCACATCAGAGCCCGCGCAAACCGCGACCAGCCCTGCCAGTGGCCCATTGTGGACAAAGCCAGGGTCGTTTTTGCCGACCCACAGCGCGGCCAATGTGCCGCCTACCATGGCCATCAAGGTGTTGACCGCCACCAGTCCAGACACTTTGTCCAAGGTTTGCGCGCTCATGACATTGAAACCAAACCAGCCCACACACAAAACCCATGCACCCAAGGCCAGAAATGGGATGCTTGAAGGCGGGTGCGCTGAAATGGCACCGTCTTTGCGGTATCGGTTGCTGCGTGCGCCCAACAAAATCACCGCAGGCAAAGCAATCCATCCGCCGACCGCATGAACCACCACCGAACCCGCGAAATCATGGAATTCAGCGCCTGCAATCTCGGCCAACCAGGCTTGAAATCCAAAATGCTTATTCCAAGCAATGCCTTCAAAAAACGGATAAATAAAACCGACGATGACCGCAGTTGCAAGCAGTTGAGGATAAAAGCGCGCACGTTCAGCAATTCCCCCAGAAACGATGGCAGGAATGGCCGCCGCAAAAGTGAGCAAAAAGAAAAACTTGACCAAGTCATAACCATTGCGATCAGCCAAAACACTTGCAGAGACAAAAAACCCAGTGCCATAAGCCACGCCGTAACCTACCAAAAAATACACCACGGTGGACAGGCTGAAATCGACCAAAATTTTGACCAAGGCATTGACTTGGTTTTTATGTCGAACCGTGCCAAGTTCTAAAAATGCAAATCCGGCGTGCATGGCCAAAACCATGATGGCGCCGAGCAAAATGAACAAAGCATCAGCGCCCTGTTTGAGTGCGTCCATGAGAACTCCTGGGGAAAAATGCTCTATAAAAGTGCGTGAATGGATTGAAAAAGGAAATGCACCAAAACAAAGCAAAAACCACACCGAACAAAAAAGCGCCGAGACAGTGCAAGCGACAAGACAGGCGATAAACAAGCTAAACGCTTGGATATACTGAGGGCCAGCGCCGATTTGCCACCGCTTGCGGGCGCTTTAACAAATTCAGCTAAACACGTCATGCCAAGCGCCTGCGTATTTAGCAAGGCCAACAACAACATGACATTTGCTGCGACACCTCAATCGATGAACTTTGACAAACCCTTGGCACTCAAGGGCGGTGGGGTATTGAACACGTACCAGTTGCAGTATGAAACCTATGGACGGTTGAACAAAAACCGCGATAACGCGGTGCTCATTTGCCATGCCCTGAATGCTTCGCACCATGTCGCTGGCTATTACGAGGGCCAAGCAAAAAGCACCGGTTGGTGGGACAACATGATCGGCCCCGGTAAGCCAGTGGACACCGATCGGTTTTTTGTGATCGGCGTCAACAACCCGGGCTCGTGTTTTGGCTCTACAGGCCCGATGCACACCAACCCGCAAACCCAGCAGGTGTATGGCGCAGACTTTCCCGTTGTGACGGTTGAAGATTGGGTAGATGCACAGGCTCGGTTATTAGATGCCATGGGCATCACGCAACTGGCGGCCGTGATGGGCGGCAGTTTGGGTGGCATGCAGGCATTGAGTTGGAGCTTGCAATACCCCAGCCGAGTACGCCATGCCGTGGTCATTGCCAGCGCCCCGAATTTGAATGCAGAAAACATCGCGTTCAATGAGGTGGCTCGCCGTGCGATCACCACCGATCCAGATTTTCATGGCGGGCATTTTTACGCGCGCGGCGTTGTTCCGAAAAGAGGTCTGCGCATCGCGCGCATGCTCGGGCACATCACCTATTTGAGCGATGATGTGATGAACACCAAATTTGGACGTGCATTGCAAAGCGGCGAGGTGTTCAAGTACAGCACGCAAGACATCGAGTTTCAGATCGAAAGTTATTTGCGCTACCAAGGCGATAAATTCAGTGAATATTTTGATGCCAATACCTATTTATTGATCACACGGGCGTTGGATTATTTTGATCCTGCTTCGCCATACCAAGGCAATTTAACCAAAGCCTTGGCACCTGCATGCGCCAAATTTTTATTGGTCAGCTTCACCACTGACTGGAGATTTGCGCCCGCACGCAGCAGAGAAATTGTGCAGGCACTGGTGGCCAACCGACGCGATGTCAGTTATGCCGAAATAGATGCGCCGCACGGACACGATGCTTTTTTAATGGACGACCCGCGCTATCTGAAACTGGTGCGTTCATATTTTTCAGGTATTCAAACCCAACCTGCGGAGGCGGCATGAGTAACCGCTGGATGATCGAAACCGTGGCCGCCATGGTGCCTCGGGGCAGCCACGTGCTCGACTTAGGATGTGGTGACGGCGCCTTGCTCAGCCATTTGCAAGAACAACGCGGCTGCACAGGCTACGGCGTGGAGATTGATGACACCAATGTTGCCGCTTGCGTAGAGCGCGGGGTTAATGTCATACAACTCAATTTGGACCAAGGCCTGCGCATGTTTGATGACCAAAGCTTTGACGTCGTCTTGCAAATTGACACCTTGCAACATTTGCGCAATGCGCAAACCATGCTGCTTGAAACCTTACGTGTGGGGCGCATGGGCATCATCACATTTCCCAATTTTGCACACTGGTTCAACCGGTGGAGCGTGATGTTGGGTCGCATGCCGGTGACAAGAAAACTACCCTACCAGTGGTATGACACGCCGAACATTCGGGTGGGAACATTTGCCGATTTTGAAGGCATGGTCGATGAATTGAAATTGACCAAGCAACAAGCGTTTGGCTTGCAAGACCAAAACACCGTACGATGGTGGCCCAATCTCAGAGCAACCACTGCGGTTTTCCAACTCACGTCAGGCAGTAAATTACCCTTATGAGCAAGATTGCAGCACAACACAGCTTCCACCACGACATCACATACACAACCATAGACCACCACACCTTGGCCCGTTACGACTGGCCAGTGCCAACAGGGTCAGCCAAAGCGCTGGTTTTGTTGGTACATGGTTTGGGAGAACACATGGGGCGCTATCAACATGTGGCGTTTGCCTTGCAGCAAGCGGGATATATGGTCATAGGTTATGACCATGTGGGACATGGTCTGTCAAGCGGTAAGCGCGGTGACACCGACACCCCCGATCAATTGACTGAGCATTTGCAACACATGGTCAAAGAGGTGAAATCACTGCACCCGCGATTGCCTTTGGTGCTGTTAGGTCACAGCATGGGGGGCTTGGTGGTGCAGCGTGCCGCCGCGTCAGACCG
>CAMDSU010000154.1 GCA_945907335.1 Bordetella parapertussis
TTTTTGCGAACAGCGGTTTTTGTTCCTGAAACAAAAAATCTGATTGACCTCTTGCGAGACTTCAAAAAAAACCGTAACCACATGGCCATGGTGGTGGATGAATTTGGCCGAATCTCTGGCTTGGTTACCTTTGAAGATGTCTTAGAAGAAATCGTTGGAGAAATTGAAGACGAGTTTGACGAAGATGAGGATGACGGAGAAATCTACAGCCTCGTCGATAAATCATTCAGAGTAGCAGGGCACACCACTGTTGAGAAATTCAGCGAGTTTTTCAACACACAATTATTGTCAGAAGACGAAGAACAATTTGAAACCATCGGAGGTTTGATTGCGCATTTGATGGGACATGTACCCACTAAGGGAGAGCATCACGACATAAATGGCCTCAGATTCGAGGTCATGCATTCCAAAAGTGGTGTGGTTAAGTGGTACCGAGTAAAGAAAATAGGCAATTGAGTACAACTGCCGGAATGACCGGTAAAAGCACCAGTTTGATTTTGGCCACTGGTTTGGCTTGCATGGCTATCGCAGGTAATGGTTTGGGCCATCCCTACTTGGGCGGATTTCTGCAAATCATAGGATTGGCCGCCTTATGCGTTGTGCTCAACAGCAACCACACATTACCAAAAATTAAACTGACTTGGGTTTTTGCGACGCTGTGGTTGGCAAGTTGCGTATGGTGGTTATACATAGCACTTCACCAATATGGAGGATTGCCAGCAATCATCACAGTGGTGGCACTTTTTGTGTTGTGTGGTGGCTTGGCGCTGTATTACGCTGCAGCCTTGTGGCTCTATGTCACCTATGGGAGCAAGTTAACCGGCCTGCAAAAAAACTTGTTTTTTGCTGCCTGCTGGACCTTTGCCGAATTAGCCCGCGCACAATGGTGGACAGGTTTTCCTTGGGCGGCTATTGGATACGCGCATGTGGATGGCGTGTTGTCATACGCTGCACCTTGGACAGGTATCTACGGTTTGTGCTTCATATCAGCGTTCATGTCTTGTGCTTTGGCGCAGCTATTTTTCAAAAGAAAAGCGCTAGCGCATCGATGGGCAGTTTGTCTGGCAGTCACTGTGGTTTGTTTACCAGCGGCGCGAGACATCAACAACACCGGCCCAGCGCTGTCGGTCAATTTACTGCAAGCCAACATCAGCCAAGACACCAAATTCAGAACAGCACGTTTGCCGGCATTAGAGTGGTACCAAACAGCACTTTTCAACAGCAATTCTGAAATGACGGTCATGCCTGAAACAGCACTGCCGTATTTCAAACACGAGTTACCCAACGGCTATTGGGACACCTTGGCAAAGCAAACTGTTGCTGATAAAAAATTTGCCATTGTGGGCATACCCACACAAGACAGTAACAATGCCTATGGTAATTCTGCGATTGGCTTGGGTGGCATAAATGAAATGCAATATGACAAACACCATTTGGTGCCCTTTGGAGAATTTACCCCTGACTTACTTCGTTGGTTCACACGGATGATGTCGATAGACTTTGGTGACTTCAATCGTGGTGCCGTGGACCAACCGGCTTTCACTTGGAAAGATCACAGAATGGCGGTCACCATTTGTTATGAAGATCTATTTGGCGAAGAACTGGCCGTTCGCTTCATTGACCCAGCCAAGGCACCCACTCTTTTTGTGAATTTAAGCAATATTGCCTGGTTCGGTGACACCACAGTGGTCAAGCAGCACTTGGACATCGCACGCATGAGAAGCCTGGAGTTCAAGCGCCCTACGGTTCGTGCGACAAACGCTGGTGGAACCGCCATCATTGATGCACAAGGTCAAGTCACCAAGCAACTCACGCCATTTACCCGAGGCCAATTGACTGGTGTTGTCCATTCACCCTACCAAGACATCACTTTTTTTGCCCATTGGGCCGGGCGGTGGGGGCTCAAACCCATGTGGTTGATATGTTGCGGATTGATGCTGTTTGCCGTGCTGCGAGGCAGAAATCATTCAGAAAATAGCGAGTCTGTAAAATGAAACAATGCTGACGTTTCAACAAATCATTTTGCAATTGCAAAACTACTGGGATGCACAAGGTTGTGCGTTACTGCAACCTTATGACATGGAAGTGGGCGCAGGTACATCACATACTGCCACATTTTTGCGCGCTATCGGCCCAGAGCCTTGGAAAGCTGCTTATGTCCAACCTTCGCGCCGACCTAAAGATGGTCGATACGGCGAAAATCCCAATCGGCTACAACACTATTACCAATACCAAGTGGTATTGAAACCAGCGCCTGCAGATATATTGGACAGGTATTTGGGTTCATTAAAAGCCTTGGGGTTTGATCTCAAGCAAAACGATATTCGTTTTGTCGAAGACGATTGGGAAAACCCCACATTAGGTGCTTGGGGCTTGGGTTGGGAAGTCTGGCTCAACGGCATGGAAGTCACGCAATTTACCTATTTCCAGCAAGTCGGCGGCATCAACTGCAAGCCGATCACTGGCGAAATCACCTACGGACTAGAGCGGTTGGCCATGTACTTGCAAGGTGTCGACAATGTATACGACCTCAAATGGACCCAAACATTGAGCTACGGCGACGTCTATTTGCAAAATGAAAAAGAGCAATCCGCCTACAACTTTGAACACAGCGATACGGCTTTTCTTTTGGAGGCATTCAGTGCCCATGAAAAACAAGCCCAATACCTGATGACGCAGGCCTTGGCCTTGCCTGCGTATGAGCAAGTGCTCAAAGCGGCGCATTCATTCAATTTGTTAGATGCCAGAGGCGTCATCAGTGTGACTGAAAGGGCGGCCTATATTGGTCGCATCAGAAATATGGCCAAAAGTGTGGCGCATAGTTATTTAGAGAGTCGCGCCAAACTCGGTTTCCCTATGGCTCCCAAAGCATGGGTCGATGATTTCATGGCCAAGGAAACCACCGCATGACCACGCAAAACTTATTGGTTGAATTGCTGGTTGAAGAACTGCCGCCCAAGGTGTTGAAAAAATTGGGCGATGCGTTTGCCCAGTCTGTATGGGCCGGTTTGGCTGATGTTCAATTGTTAGAAAACTCGCAGACCAGCGTCAGCGGACCAACATACAAAGCATTTGCATCACCCAGGCGACTCGCGGTGTGGATCAAAGATGTCAAAGCGCAAGCAGCAGACAAACCGCTAGAGCAAAAGCTCATGCCAGTCAGTGTCGGCCTGACACCCGACGGCCAGGCCACGCCGGCACTTTTGAAAAAATTAAATGCACTGGGTGTGGACACCACAGACGCCGCAACAGTGGTCAAACAACTTCAGCGTCTATCCGATGGCAAAGCTGAGGTGCTCTACTACAACAGCATGGCCAAAGGTGCCAGTTTGCAACAGGGCTTGCAGTCCGCCATTGAACATGCCTTGGCCAAGTTGCCCATTCCCAAAGTCATGCAATACCAATTGCACCAACAGTGTGAAATGCCCGGTTGGAGCACGGTGAGTTTTGTTCGCCCTGCCCATGGATTGATCGCTTTACATGGCAATCAATTGGTGCCGGTGACAGTCTTGGGCTTGTCAGCAGGAAACTCTACCCATGGTCATCGGTTCGAGGCCAGCCAGCATCCGGTACACATTGCGCATGCAGATGCGTATGAAGAAACCATGGCCAGCCAAGGTGCCGTCATCGCCAGTTTTGACGCCAGAAGTGTGGCCATGGTGCGCGCCTTGCGTGAGCAGGCCAAACAATTGGGTTGCCGCTTGGAAGTGGAGCCTGCTGGGTTAACTGATCAGCAAGCAGAAGAAGCATTGCGCCATAACGAGTTGGTACAGGAAGTCACAGCCTTGGTGGAGCGCCCCACCGTCATGGTGTGTCAATTCGAAGAAGAATTTTTGCAAGTGCCCATGGAATGTCTGACACTGACCATGAAAGCCAATCAAAAATATTTTCCGCTGCTAAAGAATGATGGACAACTCAGCCATCGGTTTTTGATTGTCAGCAATATCAATCCTGACAATCCCGCGGCCGTCATTGGCGGTAACGAACGGGTGGTGCGCCCTCGTTTGGCAGATGCAAAATTCTTTTTTGACCAAGACCGCAAAAAATCACTTGAGTCAAGAGTTGCAGGTTTGGATAAAGTGATTTATCACAACCAACTCGGTACGCAAGGCGAGCGCATGTTGCGTGTCTGCGCCATTGCGCAAGCGGTTGCCAAGCTGCTTCTTGATGCGGGATGGTCCACATCTTTGAAAGACACCGATGCGCTGCTCAAGCATTCGGTCAGGGCGGCACGACTGGCCAAAACCGATTTGTTGACAGATATGGTGGGCGAATTCCCCGAGTTGCAGGGCGTCATGGGGCGCTATTACGCCATGAATGATGGCGAGGATCCGTTGGTGAGTGAAGCCATTGCCGACCATTACCGACCCAGATTTGCAGGCGA
>CAMDSU010000155.1 GCA_945907335.1 Bordetella parapertussis
GGCGCCTCAGCTTGCACAGGCGCTTCGGGTGGCACAGGGTTGGCGGCAGCAGATCCGGGTTGCGCTGTCACTACTTGGTTCAAATGTTGCATGGCCTGGCGAATGGTTGACACATCGCCTTGCGCGATGGCTTTTTCCAAAGCGTGAGATGCCTCCAGCACCATTTGGTCATGCGCTGACAAAGCCTGGGTTTGGCTGCTGCGGTCTTGTGTTTTGCGTTGAAACGCTTCATCCAGTGGTTGCCGAAATGCATCCCACAGTTTTTGGGCCAATTTGCGCTCGAGTGCGACCGCCTGCGATTCGATTTGCCAACGCTGTTGCAGTGCCTTGACCGCGTCAATTTTTAAAACAGCAGCACTGGCCAGTTGCTTGGCTTCTTCAATCATGGCACGGCGTTTGGCGATGCTGGCCGCCTGTGCTTGTTCAAGTGCCGCATGTGCGCTGGACATGGCGGCTTTCCATTGCACTTGCATTTCTGCAAAAGTTTTTTCGCTCAAATGGCCACTGTTGCGCCAGCGCTCTGAGAACTGGTGCAATTCACGCGCTTGTTTTTTCCAATCGGTGTTGCCAACATGGGTCTGGGTCCAAGCTGCCACTTCGGCCAGCAAAGCCAAGCGTTGCTCGCGGTGTGCCTGTGACTCGGCTTTGGCCTTCTCTAGCCATTCCTGCACAAAAGGGTAAGCACGGTTGCACGCCAGATCAAAACGTTTCCACAAGGCATGGTTGGGTTGTCCGCCTTGGTCTGTTTGTTTCCATGCGTCGCGCAATTGGCGCAATGTGTCTTGCAATTTGCGCCCTGTCAACACGGGAACCCAAGCCTGCTCTGCTGGGGTGCTTGTCTCTGTTGCAGTGTTTACTTCGGGGGTAGTGTTGACTTCGGAGATGGCGGTTTCATCCGGGGCAGTGCTTGCTGCAGGGGATGCATCAACCACCTCTTGTTCAGTGGCGGCGGCCTCGGTGGCTGCAGCTGTTTTGGCCACTTTGGCAGGTTTGAGTAGCGCCTCTGCTTTGGTCACCAATTCTGTGCGCAGTTGGTCAGCGCGCCAGCGTTGCCAGCCTTCAAGTTCAGTCGCCTTGGTGAGCGCCAACTGGGCCGTGGCCTCGAGATCAGCAGGCAACCAACGCGCGTTGGATTTGAGGGATTGGCGCAAGGCGGCGGCTGCAGCGGTGGTGGCCTTGCTGTGGCCAAGCGCCATCTCGCCCTCCAGTGTTTGCATCAACTGTTGTACCGATTGAATAGCCTGCGCTTGTTGGGCCGGGTCTGGGGCAGGTTTGCTAGCTGTGATAGTGGCGGTTTTGGCAGGTTCACCGCGCAATACACGCAATTGATCGGCCCATGCGGGTACACCCGGCAAAGGCAAGTTGGCGTCTGCTGCTGCGGCTTCGGTTTGCGACAGAGCGGCATTGAATGCATCCCACACAAGATGAATGTGTTGCGCACCTTCATTGAGGATGGCGGGGTATTTGGGGTCGACGCTTTGCCAGTGTCGGTCTTGGCTGAGGGTGTGCCATTCGGCATCAAAGCGCTGTAAGTCTGATTGCAACGTAGCGCGCAATTCGATGGCTTCAGTCCAAGGCTTGGTTGACAAAACTTCAATGCGTTGCGCCATCAGCAAAGCCGACTCACGCAGGACCTGGGCGCGGTGCGCCAAATCTTCAATGTGTTTGACCCTATCAGCCAATGCCAAGCGCAAACCCGAGAGTGGCTCACGCGACAAAGGTGCACCCGCTTTGGCTGCATCGCGCGACCAAGCCATGGCATCGGCCAGATTCAATTTGGGGTGGTTGAGCAATGCGTTGGCTTTGGCCGCCCACTCATCGGCCAATGCGGTTTGGGTTTTGGAGCGCCGCAGTTCTTCCATCTTTTCCTTGACTGGCTTGGCCGCGCCTTTGTCGCGTGCACTGAGTTCTTTGAACACTTGTTGCAGCAGTTCAATAGAAGGTTCGGTGTCGAGCCATTGCCTAACGCGGGCCAATCTTTCACCTGCGGTAGCAGCGGAGATAGCACCCCCTGTCAAGGCATCTAAGGCGGGCAAGTCGGGAGAACTTTGGGAGGGGGTATTCACGGCAGTCAAATCGCTTGGTTGAACCCTGATGGGCTGAGCACGCTATTGTGACAGGGCTTAAGGGCAAAGGTTTAAAATGCACAGATGCAACTGTTTGAAACGATCAAAGCATCGGTGAAAGTCATTGTGGCTGATATTGGCCAAGGCTTTTTCCTGATTACCCACAGCGGCCTCGCGTTGCTCGGTTTGGCGGTTTTTTGCTTTTTACTGGTTTTCAGCACGCAAACCGATTTGCGTGACAACGTAGAGGTTCAACTCATCGACTGGTTACAAAACCGGCACGGCTTGGATTTCGGTTTCAGCGATGATGCGGATGCGGTCGACAGGGCCACCGCCATGGACCCGCGTGACTTGTCTAAGGAACAAGCCGCCATCGCATTGTGGCTAAGCCGCAAGTACCGTGTGGCTCCCGAACCATTGAGTGCGTTGGTGGTTGAGGCCTACAACATCGGCAAACAAAAAAAAATCGACCCTACCCTGCTGCTGGCAATCATGGCGATTGAATCTAGTTTCAACCCATTTGCCCAAAGCTCTATGGGAGCCCAAGGTCTTATGCAAGTGCGCACAGAGGTGCACACTGAAAAATACGACAACTTCGGCGGCGATTTCGCGGCCTTTGACCCGGTGGCCAATTTGCGTGTCGGGGCTTTGGTGCTGCGTGAAGCGATAGACCGCAACGGTGGGCTTGAGCCCGGACTGCGCCAATATGTTGGTGCGGGCAACAGCGGTGAAGACGGTGGCTATGTAGGCAAAGTCTTGGCGGAACAACAACGACTACAAGACATTGCCAATGGAAAACCAGTGTCTATTGCAGCCACCAAAACGCCTGCTGAAGAGGCTTTGACAAATGTTTTGGTCAAGACCCAAAGCTTTAGCCCTCTCACTGAATCCACACCCTTACCCTGAAAAAGAGACACGGAGAAAACATGTACCAACGCTCGCAACTGATGGCCCAAACTGACCCTGAACTGTGGGCAGCCATACAGCATGAAAACCAGCGTCAAGAGCACCATATCGAATTGATTGCCAGCGAAAATTACGCCTCGCCCGCAGTGATGCAAGCGCAAGGCACGCAACTCACCAACAAATACGCCGAAGGTTACCCGGGCAAGCGTTATTACGGCGGTTGTGAAAACGTGGATGTGGCCGAGCAACTGGCCATCGATCGGGCCAAACAATTGTTCGGTGCTGATGCCGCTAATGTGCAACCGCATTGCGGCGCGTCGGCCAACCAAGCGGTGTTTTTGGCGTTCTTAAAACCGGGTGAAACCATCATGGGCATGAGTTTGGCCGAAGGCGGTCACTTGACCCACGGCATGCCTTTGAACCTGTCGGGCAAATGGTTCAAGGTGGAAAGCTACGGCTTGAATGCCAAAGAAGAAATCGACTACGACGCCATGGAAGCCAAGGCCTTAGCCACCCGCCCCAAGCTGATCATTGCAGGCGCGTCGGCGTACAGCCTGCATATCGACTTTGCGCGCTTTGCCAAAGTGGCCAAAGAAATCGGCGCTATTTTTCTGGTGGACATGGCGCATTACGCAGGTTTGATCGCGGCGGGTGTGTATCCCAACCCGGTGCCGCATGCCGACGTGGTCACCTCCACCACGCACAAAAGTTTGCGCGGTCCGCGCGGCGGCATCATTCTCATGAAAGCCGAGCATGAAAAAGCCATCAACAGCGCGGTGTTCCCCGGTTTGCAAGGCGGCCCGTTGATGCATGTCATCGCGGCCAAAGCGGTGGCGTTCAAAGAAGCGCTTGACCCAAGCTTCAAGGTTTACCAACAACAGGTGCTGAAAAACGCCGACATTGTGGCGAAAACCTTGACCGAGCGTGGCCTGCGCATCGTCAGCGGCGGCACGCAAAGCCATGTCATGCTGGTCGATTTGCGCGCCAAAGGCATCACCGGCAAAGCCGCAGAAGCGGCGCTGGGCAATGCCCACATGACCATCAACAAAAATGCTATCCCGAACGACCCTGAAAAACCGATGGTCACCAGCGGTGTGCGCATTGGCACACCTGCCATGACCACGCGCGGCTTCAAAGACGAGGAAGCACGCGCTACCGCTCATTTGATTGCCGATGTGCTGGAGCGCCCTAACGACGAAGCACATATCGCTGCAGTGCGCGCCAAAGTACACGCCCTCACCAGCCGTTTTCCGGTGTATGGGTAACAACTTATGAAATGCCCTTTTTGCAGCCATGTGGAAACCCAAGTGATGGAAACCCGCATGTCTGAAGAGGGCGACTCCATCCGCCGCCGCCGCTCTTGCAGCCATTGCGAAAAGCGTTTCACCACCTACGAACGCG
>CAMDSU010000156.1 GCA_945907335.1 Bordetella parapertussis
CCCACCCGACCACCGTTCAATGTTGTTACGACATTGATCCCCGCATTCAGCCCACCCCACTAGAATGTCATAAAAAATTCATACGGAGACAAACCCCATGCAAATCATCCGCTTCGCCGATCTGTGCGCACAGGGCTTGGCCCGTGGCAAACGCGTGTTCATCCGCGCCGATTTGAACGTGCCTTTTGACGACCAAGGCCGCATTTCCGAGGACACGCGTATACGCGCTTCCGTGCCCGCGATCCAATTGGCTTTGGACGCCGGTGCTGCCGTCATGGTCACCTCTCACTTGGGTCGCCCGACCGAAGGCGCGTTCAAACCCGAAGATTCATTGGCACCAGTGGCCAAGCGCTTGGCCGAGTTGCTGGGCCGCGAAGTGCCGCTGGTGGCGGATTGGGTGGGCGGCGTATCTGTCGCCGCCGGTCAAGTGGTGATGCTGGAAAACTGCCGGGTCAATGTCGGCGAAAAGAAAAACAGCGAAGCGCTGTCCAAGCAAATGGCGGCACTTTGCGACATTTATGTCAACGACGCCTTCGGCACCGCGCACCGCGCCGAGGGCACGACCTACGGCATCGCGCAATTCGCGCCTGTGGCTTGCGCCGGTCCTTTGTTGTCCGCCGAAATCGACGCCATCAGCAAAGCGCTGGCCGCCCCCAAGCGCCCGCTGGCCGCCATCGTGGCAGGCTCCAAGGTCAGCACCAAACTCACCATCCTGCAAGCGCTGGCGAAAAATGTGGATCAGTTGATTGTGGGCGGCGGCATTGCCAACACCTTCATGTTGGCTGCGGGTTTGAAGATCGGCAAAAGCCTGGCCGAACCGGACCTGGTGGGCGAAGCCAAAGCGGTGATCGAAGCCATGAGAGCGCGCGGCGCCGAGGTGCCAATTCCCACCGATGTGGTCTGCGCCAAAACCTTTTCTGCCGACGCAGTAGCCACGGTGAAGAAAGCCACCGAGGTGGACGACGACGATTTGATTTTGGACATCGGCCCTGACACTGCTGCGCGCTTGGCCACGCAACTCAAAGCCGCCGGCACGGTTGTGTGGAACGGTCCCATGGGCGTGTTCGAGTTCGCGGCTTTCGAGAACGGCACCAAGGTGGTGGCGCATGCGATTGCCACTTCCTCTGCGTTCAGCATCGCCGGTGGCGGCGACACGCTGGCCGCCATCGCCAAGTACGGCATTGAAAAAGACATTGGCTATATCTCTACCGGCGGCGGCGCGTTTTTAGAAGTGCTGGAAGGCAAAACCTTGCCCGCGTTTGAGATACTGATGAAGCGCGCGGCTTAAACCGCGCCTAATGAAAAATCAAGGCGCGGCAAACTGTTGCTTGCAGCGGTTAACGATATAGAACTTAAAAAACAACTTGTCTTGGCCATATTTGTCTGTGGCAAAAGCCAGCAAGTTGCCGATCACCCAGCTTTTGATTTGGGTGTCGAACTCGGCATCCTTGAGATTCAAAGCAAGTTTGACGCGACGCTCTTGTTCTAGGGGCAACGCCGTTTGTTTGAAATCGTCGTGACGGTTTTGGAGTTTGTCTAAACGCAGGGCTTGCTCGGCCGGGTTATTGCGGGTGTCAAACATCAATTGTTTGATGACATCGCTGTAGGCCTCGGTTTGCGCGGCGTAACTGGTGGCCGCTTCAGCACACACGGTAACCGTTGATCGGTTAGACGCCTCTTGTGCCAAACTGGGCCAAGCCACGCCGAGCATGGATGCGCACAACAAAACCGCCAGTTGCTGCGCACACACCCCCATCAAGCCGGTATAAGTGCAGGTGAACTGGTGGCGCGACCTTTGTAATCGGTCCAGCACTGGCGGGTGAAGTCATACAGCTTGCAAGAACGCGCTGTTTGGAAATACCAGCCCCATGAAAAACGCTGCACGATGATTCGACCGGGCAACAGGTTTTCCAACTTGGTTTGTGCTTGCTTCAAGCGGTAAAGCGGAATGCTCATGTCCACATGGTGTGCGGTGTGCTCCATGATGTGGTGCATCAGCGCGCCGATCTTGAATGGGAACGTCAGGTGCACGGTGGTGGAGACGAAAGGCTGGGCCTTGGCCCAAGCGCTGCGGTCATCGTGCCAGGACACTTTCACATGGGTGTGGTGCACGTACACCACAAAACCGATCATGGCGCACCAGAATAAAAACGGCACGACCACGCTGAACAACAACACCCATGCCACGTTTTGGCCGGTAGCCAGCGCAGCAGCAACCATTCCGCCAACCCAAACCGCGGCGAACGCAGTGATCAACCAGCTGTCTTTGGTGAAGATAGGGCGACGTGTAGGCATTTCTTTGGCGCTGGGGAACACCATTTTTTTCCACCAGATTTCAATCATGTAATACAGGCCAGGCGCCCAGCCGCTGCGGTAAGCGCGATCAAGCAGGCGGCCAGCAAATGACAGTTTGGCAAATTCTTCGCGGGTGAGTGGGGCCCAAACAAAGTCAAAACCTTTGAGGTTGGTGTAGCCGTGGTGCACCACGTTGTGGCCGATGTCCCACAAGCTGAAAGTGGTCAACGATGGCAAAAAGGCGATGCGGCCGACCCATTTGTTGAGGCCACGGTGCGGCGTCAGGCTTTGGTGGCAGGCATCATGACCGATGATGAACAAGCGCCCGATGGTGAAACCCATGGCCACGGCACACAGCAACTTCGCCCACCAGGACTCGAACAAAACAGTGCCGGCCAACAAAGCTGCCCATACCGCATAGTCAAGCAGCAACAACGCCATGGCGCGCCAAGTGACTCGTTCGGACAAAGGCACCAGCCATTCGCGGATCACCTTGCGATGAGGCATGGGTTGATCAAGAGAAATAGGTTGTTCAGTAGGGTTCATAAGTCAGGCAAAGGGCACCAAAACAGGCAAGTGCGCTGAGTCTTGCGCCGCCTCGGGGCAACTGCTCAGTTCTGCGCTGATTGTAGCCAACCCAAGCTTATACGGGCCTTACCCCTACCAACGCTCGGGTAAGCGCTTGCAGACCCTGTAAACCTTGTCACGCTCGCGCACCACATAGCCGCCATTGATGAGTTCTTTCATGATCCGGCTGACCATTTCGCGGCTGCAGCCGATGTGTTGGGCAATTTGCGCGTGGGTCATGGGCTGGCAACGCATGTCGGTATGGGGGTCGATGGCGTTGTCGATTTGTCCTTGCAAAAGTGCAATCAATCGGCTGTAAGCGTCAGAAAACAGTGCCCGGCGCGTGGTTTCAGTGGCCAAACGCACCCGCTGCAAGGCCATTTTCAGCAAGTCCATGGCCATGGCCGGGGTGTGCTGTATGACTGCCAACGCCGACTCGCGCGACACCGCCACGCACACCACCGGCGTCAACGTGATGACGCTTGCACAATGCGGCCCACCGTCCAGCGCGGGCGCGCCCACCAATTGTCCGGCGCCCCAAATGGACAAGGTGATTTCGCGCGGTTTGCTGTCATTCGACATGCTGAATTCACGCAAACGTCCGGCGACCACCAGGTAAATTTGATGCCCGAAGTCACCCTGCTGAATCAGCAACATATGCTTGCGGTAATGCCGCACCTGGCCTTGGCGCGCCAGCGTCAACAAGCCGGGCTGTCCAGTGGCAGACCACAAGCTGTCGATAGGAGGCAAGTTTTTTTTCATGCCGCCCACTTTAGGCAGCAAGTCAAAGCCCGTGTCTGAGCAGCACTGACGAAATTTGCACACCAAACTTGCAAATATTTAGCGAATCACCGCGGGGTTTTTAACAAAAGGGACTTCTTTTGCGTGTGACAATACAGACTCGTTTTTCAGGACAAACATGCCAAATCACGCCACCAAAATCGTCGCCACCCTGGGGCCCGCATCCAGCGACCCCGAAGTGCTGGAAGCCATGATTCGCGCCGGCGTGAATGTGGTTCGGCTCAATTTCAGCCATGGCAAGGCCCAAGACCATGTCGACCGAGCCACTTTGGTGCGTGAAGCCGCCAAACGAGCTGGTCGCGTCGTGGCCATCATGGCCGACTTGCAGGGCCCGAAAATCCGCGTCGGCAAATTCGCTGAAGGCAAAGTCATGTTGCTAGCCGGCGCGCCGTTTGTGCTTGATGCCTCGCGCACAGAACCAGGGGATATTCAAGGCGTTGGGCTCGATTACAAAGAACTGCCGCGCGACGTGAAAACTGGCGATTTGCTGCTGCTCAACGACGGTTTGATTGTGTTGACGGTGGACAAAGTCTCTGGCGAACAAGTGCACACCACGGTGAAGATGGGCGGCGAACTCTCCAACAACAAAGGCATCAACAAACAAGGCGGTGGACTGACCGCGCCAGCGTTGACCGGCAAGGACATGGAAGACATCAAAACCGCCATGTCTTTCCAGGCCGACTACGTGGCTGTGAG
>CAMDSU010000157.1 GCA_945907335.1 Bordetella parapertussis
GCCATATTTGCGGCACAGTTAACGGCGCTGCGCAAGTTCCGCAAACAAAAATAAACCCTTGACCAAGGCCAAGCTTCAGGCCGCCACCGTGGGCGGTTCCGCCGACGAGATCGAAGCCGCTTTTTACCAAGCCTTGCAAACCGGCGACATAGACCGGCTGATGGCTTGCTGGTCAGACGATGAAGAAGTGGTCTGTGTGCACCCGGGCGGACCGCGTTTGGTCGGTCTTGAAAATATTCGGCAGTCATTCGAAACCATGTTCAGCAATGGCACCATTGCCGCCTATCCAGAGCATGTGCGCAAAGTAGAAACCGTGACCAGCGCCATGCACAATTTGGTCGAACGCATTGAACTCACAATGCCAGATGGACCGAAATTGGCGTTTGTGCTGACCACCAATGTGTATGTGCGTACCGCCCAAGGCTGGCGCATGGTGGCACACCACGCCAGCCCCGGCACGGCGCAAGAAATCCATGCACGCGCGGATGCGCTGCCACCTGTGTTGCATTAAGCAAGAGTCATTTTTATTCGCAGACAGGACCGCTGAGATGGACGACTTGGTCAAACAAGCCATGCAGAAATGGCCGAATGTGCCTCATTGTTATGGCTGGCTGGGCTTAGACCAACGCGGTGACTGGTACATGCGAGATGACCAAACCCAAGCACTGGGGAATTTTGCGCAAGCCAAGGGCAGTCGTTTGCAACACGACAAATTGATCGCTTTCATAGAGCGCAATTACCTTGCCGACGAACACGGCCAATGGTTTTTTCAAAATGGCCCGCAGCGCGTGTTTGTGGAGTTGCTGGCCGCCCCATTTGTCTGGCGCATACATGACGACTGGCGTGTCTGGTCAGCCAATGGACAACCGCAACAGGTGTTGAACTGCGTGGTCGATGAAGCCGGGCACGTGTATTTATCAACCCATGCAGGACTGGGATTGGTTCATACGCAAGACGTGGGCTTGGTCGCAGATGCCTTGTCTGCCGGCCACTGGGAGGAAAAAAAAATGCGCGCCAGCGAACTGGAGCGCATGTTTGGTTTTGTGAAAAGCCCGCAACTGCGGGCCCAACAAATTACTTAGCTTCTGGCGGCGCGGGATCGGCGAATTTCGCTCCTGCTGCATTGGCCATGTACACCACGGCGCGGCCAATTTCAACGTCGCCATGTTCACCACCCGCTTGAGCGGCCATGGCATTTTTGCCTTTGAGGGCAGAGTTCAGCAAAGCGGGGTAGCCGGTCTTGATGCGTGGGCTCCAAGCCGCGGTATCACCGAGTTTGGGCGCTCCAGCAGCACCGCTCGTATGGCATGCAGCACATTGGGCGGTGTACACAGCCTCACCCGTTTTCAGCGGCTGATTGGCGTCCTTGATTTGAACAGCACCGACCCGTTCGATGCGAGAAACAGTGGCTTTTTCGGGGTTTGAAGCGCCTAAGGCAGGTTTGTGATCAGCGGTGATGTAGTACACCAAACCAATGATGACGAACACAGGAATGATGAAAGATAAAACCATCATCAATAAAAACTGCTTTGGGGTTTTGACCGGGCCGGTATGCGCTTCTTCGTGCTGCTCGCTCATGGTGACTTTCTGGCTGTGTAAAACAAAATCAAATTATAGCCAGCCACCTCTTGTCACCAGGCTGAAAGTGGGTCACTCGGCACAACTGCCCTGCACACCCTCCTACAATGCCAAACATGCGGCTGTAGCTCAGTGGATAGAGTATTGGCCTCCGAAGCCAAGGGTCGTGGGTTCGATCCCCGCCAGCCGCACCAGTTGATTCTTTAATAACGTGTACCTAGAACTCAAAATCCCTGTAATTCAAGATACAGGGATGTTTGCTCAGGACGACCCATCATGCTCGGCTCAATCACCATCTTCATTTTCACGAGCAAGTTCCGACTTGAGGCGATAGGCATCAATGTCAAAGTCAGTGCTGTCCGATACGGCAGCCAGTACCAAGGGTAGAACTCGCTCCTTCTCCTCCTCGGACTCGGAGGTCGTGAAGCCGACAGTAATGGCTTCAGCGAACAGTTTTTCTGTCAACCGCTTTGCCTTTACTTCATGGCTTTCAATGTCGGGATTGGCACCGGGAAGGATGTTTTCATCAATCCATGTTTCAACCCACCTTAGAAATCGTTTACTCATGACGTCCCCTCATCTACTGAATCAACATCGACACCGGTTTCCCGACCTAAAGAAGTTTGCCCTGTAAGTCAGGTCAAGTCTGAAAATTTTAATATACAGCACGGAGTGCAAATTGAGGACTGTCAACAACTAGCAATTGGGCAAAGCATGTGGACATTAAAAACCCCCTCAATAAACAGCAACGTGAAAGCTCGGTTTGTGATCCTCGCCAGCGCACCAATCAGCGCCAACGCATGCGTTCCAATAGTCGGTCTTTCAAAACCATTTGGTGAAACAGCGACGCCGCTACGTGAAGCCCAATCAAGCCATAACCGATATTGCCTGCCAAGGCATGCGCTGCTTTGATTTGTTTGGACAAAGCCTCATCGGGGGCAATGAGCGCTGGAAGTGTCAAGCCGAAAAATGGAATCGGCTTGCCAGCTGCGCTGAGCATCAGCCAGCCAGCGATGGGCATGATGGCCATGAACAGGTACAAGACGACATGGCCGGCACCTGCGGCACGGTGTAACAACAGCCGCAGTCCTTGGGTTTCAAGCTCTTCAGGACGGGGACTCAAACGCTTGGCCAGCAAGCGCAACAACACCAGCACAAAAACGCACAGACCAAACATGACATGCAAAGACTTCATGAACTCGCGCTCCGGCATTCCCTTTTCAAAGAGCACTCGAAACTCCATGGCGGCGTACACCACGATGAGCAGCAAAAACATGAGCCAATGTAGTGATACCAAAGGGCGGGAATATTTGAAAAAAAGGGTCATAGGAAGTCATGAGTGCATCCTAAACAAAGTAAAAAGGATCAGAATTGACCTAAGTCAGCAAACTGCGCAGCTAAATCAGATTCACCATGCTCCAGCACAAAGTAGCGAAACGCTTCCGCTGCCGGTGACAGCAGTTTCGAGAGCGGGTGCACCACATTCCAAGCGCGCACCAGCGGCGCACCGCTGACCGGCAACACGCAAAGCTTGCCCGTTTGTAATTCCAGGCCTATGGTGTGCAGCGATAAAAACCCCAGCCCCAAGTTCGCCATGACGGCTTGCTTGATGGCGTCATTCGATTGCAACTCCATGCTGTATTTGGGATGCATTCTGGCTTGGGAAAAAAAACTCTCCATGGCATTTCGCGTGCCCGAGCCGGATTCACGAACAATGAATGACTGTCCACGCAAATCCTCAGCTCGCAAACCGGATTCACCCGCCAGCGGATGTTCGGGGCTGGCCACAAACATCAGCGGGTTGGCGGCAAAAGGTTCGGCGCGTGTCGGCAACTCTTCTGGCGCTTTGCCCATGATGGCAATATCCACCTCGCTGTTTTGCAACCATTGCACCAGATCGCTGCGGTTGCCCACCAGCAGTTTGAGCTCAATGCCTTCGTGTTCTTTTAAAAATGTATTCAACAACGCAGGAATGAAATAGGTGGCGGTGCCCACCATACCTATGGTCAGGGTGCCAGTTTCTATGCGTTGCAGACGGGCGGCGGCGTCCTGGGCATCTTTGAGCAGTGCCAGCATTTTTCGACTGTAGACCAGCATGTACTCGCCGGTGGTGGTCAGGCTGATCTTGCGGCCTTGGCGTTCAAACAAGGGCATGCCTATGTCGGTTTCCAGCTCTTTGATCTGCATGGTCACTGCGGGCGCGGAGACGTGCAGGGTCTCGGCGGCTTTGGCAAAACTCAGGTGTTTGGCGACCGCGTTGAAAAACCTGAGTTGTCTGAAAGTGGCGTTCTTCAATTAAGTTTTCCTTAATTCAAAATGCAAAATTATTGAATTTACTTATTTTGCAGGAATTTTTATATTTCATCCATCTTTTCAACAGCATGGAGTTTTGAGATGAGCGATAAAGACAGCCAAATCACCGACGGCAAAAAGCGCTACAGCGCCGGCGTCTTGAGATACAAACAAATGGGCTACTGGGATCCAGACTACCAGCCCAAGGAAACCGACTTGATCGCCATGTTCCGCATGACGCCTCAAGAAGGCGTTGACTCCGAAGAGTGCGCAGCAGCCGTGGCCGGGGAATCCTCCACCGCCACTTGGACGGTGGTATGGACCGACCGCTTGACCGCCTGCGACCTCTACCGCGCCAAGGCTTACCGCGTCGATGCCGTGCCCAACACTGGTCCCGGCACCAAGACAGAGCAGCAGTACTTCGCCTACATCGCTTACGACATCGACCTGTTCGAAGGCGGCTCCATCGCCAATCT
>CAMDSU010000158.1 GCA_945907335.1 Bordetella parapertussis
GGGTAGTTGTCCATGCCACTGGAGGCGATCCAACCGGGGGCGACAGCGTTAGAGCGCACCGGCCCCCATTCGAGCGCAGCGGTTTCGGTGAAATTGAGCATGCCGGCACGCGCGGCCCCTGAGTGGCCCATGCCAGGCATACCCAACCACATATCAGCGATCACATTGACGATGGCACCGCCATGCGCTTGCATCCATTGTGTATAGCATTCGCGTGCCATCAAAAAACCACCCGTGAGGTTGGTGCGCACCACGGCGTCCCAGCCACGTGCTTTGATGTTCATCAGGGGAGACGCGAACTGGCCGCCTGCGTTGTTGACCAAGCCGTCAATGCGACCGTGGGTTTGCAGTACCGCGGCAATGGTAGATGCCACCTGGTCTTCTTCGCGAATGTCACACACATGAAGGGAGGCAGAGCCGCCAGCCTGGCTGATTTCATGGGCCACTTGTTCGAGTTTGTTCGGGTTTCTGCCAACTAAGGCGACGCTTGCGCCCAAGGCAGATAACTCGTGCGCTGTGCAGCGACCAATGCCGGAGCCACCACCAGTGACAACAACGGCTTGACCGTGGAACAGGTCGGCTCGAAAAACAGATTGATAGGTCATGCAAGTTAAATTGTTATTGAGTAAATGACAACAGTAGTCAGATTTCCAGCCGAGAACTTGCTTTGCAACTTTAGGCTGTTGATAATCAGTCTGTCAATTCAGGGCTAACCCTCAATACAACCCTTTGTTTCAGGAGATTTTCATGACCCACGCCATGGTATTTGACGCAGTTCGCACACCGCGCGGAAAAGGCAAAAAAGACGGCAGTTTGCATTCAGTCAAGCCGGTAGATTTATTGGGCGGTTTGCTCAACCAACTACAAGCGCGGCATGGTTTTGACACTGCACAAGTTGACGATGTCGTCATGGGTTGTGTCAGCCCTGTGGGTGAACAAGGTTCTGTGTTGCCCAAAACAGCCTTGCTCAAAGCGGGCTGGGATGTACGTGTGTCGGGTGTACAGATCAATCGTTTTTGCGCCTCCGGTTTAGAGGCCGTCAACCTGGGTGCGCAAAAAGTGGCCAGCGGTTGGGAAGACCTGGTCATTGCCGGTGGGGTTGAAAGCATGTCACGCGTTCCCATGGGTTCAGATGGCGGCGCTTGGGCACAAGACCCGGCCACCAACGCGGCCACTGGCTTTACGCCGCAAGGCATTGGCGCTGATTTGATCGCCACCATGTCAGGTTGGGGCCGCGAGGATGTGGACCGTTTTGCGTTGACCTCACAACAACGCGCGGCAACGGCGCAGGCCGAAGGGCGTTTTGATCGCTCGGTGTTGCCTGTGTTGGATGAAATCGGTATGCCGGTTTTGGAGCGTGACGAATTCATCAAGCCACGCACCACCATGGAAGCGCTTGCTTCATTGAGAGCCAGTTTTGATGACATGGGAAAAATGGGGTTTGATGCCGTGGCCTTGTCGCGTTATCCGCAGGTGGAACGCATTCACCATGTGCATACCGCAGGAAATTCTTCTGGCATCGTCGATGGTGCCGCGGCAGTGATCATTGGCAGTGAAGCCAAAGGCAAGTCGATGGGCCTGACCCCTCGTGGTCGTATCGTTGCCACTGCATTGTCTGGCGCAGACCCCACCATCATGTTGACGGGCCCTATGCCTGCCGCGCGCAAGGTGTTGGCCAAAGCGGGGTTGACTGTTGACGACATCGATTTGTTTGAAGTCAACGAAGCATTTGCTGCAGTGCCCATGCGCTTTATGCAAGAGATGCATGTCCCACATGAAAAAGTGAATGTGAACGGCGGTTCAATTGCCTTGGGACACCCGCTTGGAGCAACTGGCGCCATGCTGGTTGGTACCTTGTTGGATGAACTAGAGCGCAGAAAACTCAAGCGCGGTCTCATCACTTTGTGTGTTGGCGGTGGCATGGGTATCGCCACCATCATCGAGCGGGTGTGATCATGGGTTTCACGACGTTGCGTTACGAATTGGGCAATGACGGTATTGCCCATGTGGTGTTTGACGAACCTGGTTCACCGGTCAACACCATGAAGCCTGCATGGCAAGCTGACATGGTGGCCCTGGCCGATCGTTTGCAGGCTGATGTCGAGCGTGTCAGTGGCGTGATTTTTTCTTCTGCCAAGACCACTTTTTTTGCAGGCGCAGACCTCCATGGCGTGCTGGCTTTGCGTGAGCAAGATGCGCCGCAAGCCTTTGCCTCGCTCCAATCCCTCAAGCATGCATTTCGACGTATCGAAACTTTAGGCAAGCCCGTGGTGGCGTTGTTGCAGGGCGCTGCATTGGGTGGCGGTTGGGAACTGGCGTTGGTGGCACATGCGAGGTTTGCATTGAACCAGCCAAAGATCAGTTTTGGTTTGCCAGAAGTGTCATTGGGCTTGATTCCCGGCGCGACGGGCATTACCAAAATGACCCGACTCTTGGGGCTGACCGGTGCACAGCCTTACCTGATGGAGGGCAAATTGTTTTCTCCGCACAAAGCGCTTGAGTTGGGCTTGGTCCAAGGCTTGGCATCTACAGCCGAAGAACTTCAGGACATGGCCTTGAGCTTCATTCAAAAACATCCTCAAGCGGTGCAAGCTTGGGACGTCAAGGGCTACAAAATGCCCGGTGGTCATGTCAACAGCCCCGCGATCGCAGCAGGTCTGGCGGTTGCGCCTGCGATGTTGTTCAACAAAGCACACGGCTTGTACCCGGCGGCACAAGCAATTTTGGAAGCCATGGTAGAGGGTGCGCAAGTGGACTATGACAATGCCACGCGTATTGAGTCACGCAAACTTGCACGCGTGATGGTGGGGCAAACCACCAAGAACATGGTCAATGCATTTTTCTTCAACATGAACGCGATCAAGTCTGGCAAGTCTCGACCGCAGGGCTTTGAAACCTGGAAACCTGAGCGCGTGGGCATTTTGGGCGCAGGCATGATGGGCGCTGGCATCGCGCATGCCAACGCCACGCGCGGCATAGCTTGTGTTCTCAAAGATGTGAGTTTGGAGATCGCCAATCACGGACGCAATTACACCCAGCAACTCACCGACAAGTTGGTGCAGTCCAATCGCATGCATCCCAGCGCGCAGTTAAAAACCATGGCATTGATTCAAGCCACAGACAGGACCGAGGACTTGAAAGGTTGCGACCTGATCATTGAAGCCGTGTTTGAAAACCGAGGCTTGAAATCAAAAGTCACGCAAGAGGCCGAACCCATGTTGGCGGCTGACGGTGTGTTTGCGACCAATACCTCGACTTTGCCGATCAGCGGATTGGCGCAAGCCAGTGTGAAGCCAGAAAAATTTGTCGGCCTGCATTTTTTCTCTCCGGTCGACAAAATGAAACTGGTGGAAATCATCAAAGGCAAGTTGACCAACGATGAAACCTTGGCGCGTGCCTACGACTATGTGAATGCGATTGGAAAAGTACCCATTGTGGTGAATGACTCGCGTGGATTTTTCACAAGTCGTGTGTTCGGTACGTATGTGATGGAAGGTGCTGCGATGTTGGCTGAAGGTGTGCCGGCTCCATTGATTGAGCATGCCGCTGTGATGGCGGGTATGCCGGTCGGCCCCTTGGAGGTGCTGGATGCCACTGCGTTGTCATTGTCGGTACATGTGTTGGACCAGACGCGAAATGATTTCACTGCTGAGGGCCGCTCCTACCAAGCTTCCACAGGGGAGTTATTGGTCGAGCGCATGGTCAAGGAATTTGGTCGTCAAGGACGCGCTGCAGGTGCCGGTTATTACGATTACCCAGTCCATGGTCCTAAGCGTTTATGGTCGGGTTTGAAGACGAATTTTGAAAAGCCTTTTGATGCGGATCCACTCGAGGCGCAAGCCAAAATCAAGCAGCGTTTGTTGTACCGCCAAGCGATTGAAACAGCACGGTGTTTGCAAGAGGGTGTGCTGATGTCCAGCCATGATGCCAACATTGGCTCAATTTTCGGCATTGGATTCCCGGCGTGGACGGGTGGCGCTTTGCAATTTGTCTACTCGGAAGGGTTAGATCGTTTCATTGCCAACAGCAAGTTGTTGGCGGATAAGCACGGCGACGGATTTGTATTGTCTGATGCGGTGGTGAAGACGTTGCACAGTTTTCAGTCTGTGAATTGACCGCTTTTTGATATTCCCCAGTTGATGCGACTGATGCCATGTTGAAATGAGTCAACTGTTGTGGCGACTGAGGCCATTTTGAAATCAGTCAACTGCTGTGGCGACTGATGCCATGCCGGCTCGGTCGCCGCTCACTGCAGCAAAGCTGCAATGTTCGCGTCGGCCCGACCGCCATGTCCTCAGTTTGCGGGTGCTGTTTCTCGAGAAGGATGAAG
>CAMDSU010000159.1 GCA_945907335.1 Bordetella parapertussis
GGCTATGAACATTTGAGCGCTGAAGCCAAAGTCACGGCTTTGTATGTCGATGGTGTTTCGGTGAAAGAAATGCAAGCCGGTCAAGCCGGTGTGGTGGTCTTAGACCACACGCCGTTTTACGCAGAGAGCGGCGGCCAGGTCGGCGACCAAGGGCATATCAGCGGCGGCAGCGCGGTGTTTGCGGTGGAAGACACACTCAAAATCAAAGCCGATGTGTTTGGTCACCATGGTCAATTGTCCAAGGGCAGTTTGAAGCTGGGCGACAGCGTCGAAGCGCTGGTGAACACCGCGCTGCGCGCCGCCACGGTGCGCAACCACTCGGCCACGCATTTGATGCACAAGGCCTTGCGCGAAGTGCTGGGCGCACACGTGCAGCAAAAAGGCAGCTTGGTGAATGACGAGCGCACCCGCTTCGACTTCGCCCACACCGGCCCGATCAGCGACGAGCAGATCCGCGAGATTGAACACAAGGTGAACGGCGAAATTTTGGCCAATGCCGACACGCAGGCGCGGGTCATGGACATTGAGGCTGCGCAAAAAACCGGTGCCATGATGTTGTTCGGCGAGAAATACGGCGACACAGTGCGCGTGCTCGACATTGGCAGCAGCCGCGAGTTGTGCGGCGGCACGCATGTGCACAGCACCGGCGACATCGGCTTGTTCAAAGTGGTGGCGCAAAGCGGTGTGGCCGCAGGCGTGCGACGCATAGAAGCCGTCACTGGCGAACACGCGCTGTCTTATGTGCAAACGCTGGAGGACACGGTGAACCAAGCCTGCGCCGCGCTCAAAGCCACGCCCGCCGAACTCAACCAGCGGCTGGCGCAATTGCTCGATCAAGTGCGTAGTCTGGAAAAAGACATGGGCGCGTTGAAAGGCAAACTGGCTTCATCCCAAGGCGACGATTTGCTGGCCAAAGCCATCGATGTCAAAGGCGTGAAACTGCTGGCGGCTTTGCTGCCCGGTGCAGATGCCAAGGCTTTGCGCGACACCTTGGATCAGTTGAAAAACAAACTCAAAACAGCTGTTGTGGTGCTTGCCAGTGTGGACGGCGACAAAGTGCAACTCGCTGCCGGTGTCACCGCTGACACGCTGACCAGAGTGAAGGCCGGCGAACTCGTGAATTTTGTTGCCCAACAAGTCGGCGGCAAGGGTGGCGGCAAACCCGACATGGCCATGGCCGGTGGTACCCAACCCGCTGGCTTGGACAAGGCCTTGGCCAGCGTGCAGGCTTGGGTCAATGAACGGTTGTGAAGATAGGTTACCGTCAGGTCAAACTGGTTGTGTTTCTTCTGCCAGTTGCAACTGGCGTTGACTGCGCCAGTCACGCAGTTGACCGGTCACCGGGTCTGTAAAGCAAATACGTCTGGCCAGCAATTGCAAGGGCAAACCAAAATCTTCTTGTGCTTTCGGCCCGTTCTTAACTGTCGGATAAAACTGGTCACCAGCGATAGGGATACCCAGCGACAACATATGCAAGCGCAACTGGTGGCGACGACCAGTCACAGGTTCGAGTTGGTACAACGCCATGTGTTGCATGTGACGCAACAGTGAAATACGCGTTTCGCTGTTGGGTTCGCCAGCCACTTCGCGTGACAGAAAAAAACGTGTGTCTTCTTCAAGACGACTTCTGTGCACGAGCGGTGTTGTCAAGCTTTCAAGATAGGGGGCCACGGCTTCATAGTGTTTGCGCACTTGCTGCCGCATAAACAAAGCGTGGTACAGCGCACGCTCTGCAGGTTGTTTGCAAAACACCACCAGTCCGGCGGTTTCGCGATCAATCCGGTGTATGGGTGTCAATGTGTCACATCCGGTGGTACGTTTGAGTTGAACCAGCAAACTGCGTTGCACATAAGGGCCAGTCGGCGTGACAGGTATGAAGTGCGGTTTGTCAGCCACCACCACATGCGCATCTTCAAACAACACGTGTGCGTCAACAGGCAAAGTGGCCTCGCTGCTCACTTGGCGGTAATAAAAAATGGTTTGGTGCGGTTGATAAGGTGCGTCTGCGGTGACCGCGCGGCCATCGTATTGCAACACCTTTTTTTGCGCCATGCGTTCTTGCCATTGCAGTCTGTCGACATGGGGGAAGCGTTCACATAAAAAGTTTAAGACTGTCGGCCATTGCCCTGGCGGCAGGGCAACGCGCGATACGCTCACTCCGTCGAGCAACGGCAAGGGGCTGACTGGCAATGCGGCACGCATGCGATGTCTGTGGCTCTCAGATCCGGTGAAACACCAAATCCCATACGCCATGACCTAGCTTGAGCCCACGGTTTTCAAACTTAGTCAATGGCCTGTAGGCGGGTTGGTTTGCAAATCCATCTTCGCGTGGACTGCTGTTGTGCAATAAAGCTTGCGCTTGCAGCACTTGCAATATATGTTGGGCATATGGTTCCCAATCAGTGGCGCAATGCAGATAACCACCGGGTTTGATCCGTTGCACCAACTGTTGTACAAAAGGTGTTTGTACCAACCGCCGTTTGTGGTGCCGCAGTTTGTGCCATGGGTCAGGAAAGAAAATGTGCACCCCATCCAGACTGTTTTCGCAAAGCATGTGTTCAATCACCTCAACGGCATCATGTTGCAGTATGCGTATGTTTTGTATGTCCGCTTCGCCAATGCGTTTGAGCAAGGCGCCTACGCCGGGTTCATGCACTTCGCAGCATAAAAAATTGTCGTCGGGACGCACAGTTGCAATATGCGCAGTCGCGTCGCCCATGCCAAATCCAATTTCCAAGACCAATGGGGCGGTTCGACCGAAGACGCTCTCTGCCGAAAAAGCATTGCGCTGAAATGGCAAAACAAAGCGTGGCCCGAGATCTGCCAAAGCTTTGGCTTGTCCGCTGGTGGTTCTGCCTGCACGAGTGACAAAGCTTTTGATGGTTTTGGGATGTGCGACATGCGCGGGGGCTTGGCTGTTCATGGTGGGTCGAAAGAAAACATGTATCCATTGTGCCCGCGCAGACAACGACTCAGGCAGACATTCCCCATTTTTCACGCCATTGCATCACCCACTCGGCCAAAGCCTGGGCGCATGTCTGGGCATGGCTAGCTTGTAACTGCAAAGTGTTGGCAGCGGCTTGCAATGCTGTCAAGGCCTGGTCTTGCGTAGCTACTGCCAATGGCTGCGCGCCGTTTTGCTTCGAGAGTTTTTCTCCATCTGCCGCCAGCACCAGTGGCGTGTGCATATAGATGGGAGTGGGCAAGCCCAGTAATTGCTGCAACAAAATTTGTCTGGGCGTGTTGTCTGCCAAGTCTTGTCCACGCACCACATGCGTGATGTCTTGTGCAGCGTCGTCAACCACCACGGCCAATTGATAAGCCCAAAGGCCATCACTTCGCAACAGCACGAAGTCGCCGACCGTGCTGGCCATATGCTGTTGTTGATCGCCCAAACGTCTGTCATGCCAACGCAAGACTCTCTCATCCACCTTGCAGCGTACACACATACCGACATGAAATGGCAACGACAAACTGCGACAAGTGCCGGGGTAGGGCATATTCCGGTGGCGCTCAGGAACCATGCCCTGCGCGAGCAATGCTTTAGCGATGTCAGTGCGCGAGCATTGGCATGCATATACAGACTGCTGTTGTGTCAATAGATTTAACGCGTGTTGGTAATGGCTTGTCCGTTGCGATTGCCACTCCACGGGTTCATCGCTGTGCAGTCCGCAGGCGGCCAATTGAGCCAACTGAAGTTGGGCAGCATCCACTGAACACCGTGGCCCATCCACGTCCTCGATACGCACCAACCATGCACCGTGGTGTGCTTTTGCATCCAGCCAACTGGCCAGTCCAGCCACCAAAGAACCGGCATGCAGCGGCCCGGTGGGCGAGGGGGCAAAGCGGCCACGGTAGCTCGTAAACAACATAGAAAAATAAAAAATGCAATTAAATCAATGAGTTGCATTGATTATACGGAGATTAATAAGAGAAAAAATAGACTGTAAATAAATGTTGACATATTGATGTGTCAACTTAAAATCACTTTAATTCCGTAAGGGATTGAAACATTTGTGGCCATGGGGGCCATAAGTAACCCTCGTGCAGGTTTTGCACGGACGTGAAAATCTTTCAAGGAGATAACACCATGTCAGACAAAGTAGGGCCTACAGGCCTGACAGAAGCCGAGTCAGAAGAGATTCATCGGCACCTCATCCAAGGCACTCAAATCTTTGGAATGATTGCAGCGTTGGCACATTTGCTGGCGTACATTTATTCCCCTTGGCTGAAATAAAAGGAGCACCACATGATCTACGGAAAAATCTGGACAGTGGTCAAACCTTCTGTCGGCATTCCCATCTTCCTCGCAGCAGT
>CAMDSU010000160.1 GCA_945907335.1 Bordetella parapertussis
ATTTGTTGTTGCCCACCGGATAGCAAACCGGCCGGTTGCGCGGCACGCTCGCGCAAAATAGGAAAATAATTGAATGCAGTTTCCATGTCACGCGCAAAGCCGTCGCGGTCACTGCGGGTGTAAGCGCCCATGACCAAGTTGTCGCGCACCGACAGCAAAGGAAACACCTCGCGTCCTTCGGGAACTTGCACCAAACCGCGTTGAACAATGTGCGCGGGGTCCATGGCCGTGATGTTTTCGCCATTGAAAAACACTGTGCCCTTGCGCGGGTCCAAAATGCCAGAGATGGTTTTGAGTACCGTGGTTTTGCCCGCGCCATTAGAGCCCAACACCGCGGCAATTTGCCCACGCTTGACGCTCAGGCTGACACCGCGAATCGCGCGAATTGGCCCATAGGCACTCTCGACATTATTGAGTTGCAACACGGTGTCGCTCATACGGCCGCCGTTGGCTCGCGCCTGAAAGCAGAGACATCCAAAGTGCCGCCCAAATACGCTTCGATCACAGCTGGGTGCGATTGCACTTGCGAGGCTGTGCCCACGGCCAGCACTTCGCCTTGGTTCATGGCCAGCACGCGGTTGCTGACCTTGGACACCAAACTCATGTCGTGCTCGACCATCAGCACGGTGATGCCCAAATCTTTTTGAATGTCTTGGATCCAAAATGCCATGTCTGCGGTTTCCTCTACGTTCAAACCAGACGAAGGTTCATCGAGCAGCAGCAATTTGGGTTCGGTGCACAGCGCTCTGGCGAGCTCCACCACTTTGCGGATGCCATAGGGCAAACCCACCACCCGGGTGTCGCGGTAATGCTGTAGGTCCAGAAAATCGATGACCTCTTCCACTTTGTGCCGCGTCGCAATTTCTTCCGCACGCACAGAGGGCAGAAACAACATCTGCTGCCAAAACCCAGTGCGCCGGTGCACATGCCTGCCGATCAACAAATTGTGCAGCACCGTCGCATGTTCAAAGAGTTCAATATTTTGAAAGGTACGCGCAATGCCTGCAGCTGCCACCGAATGGGCGGGCATGTCATTCAAAGCAAGTCCTCGGTAAGTCAAATGGCCCGAGGTAGGTGTGTACAAACGGCTGATCAGATTGAACACCGTGGTTTTGCCCGCGCCATTGGGCCCGATCAGGGTGAACACTTCACCCTGCCGCACATCGAAACTGACTTTGTTCACGGCCAGCACACCGCCGAAGCGAACGCTCAATTCGTGGGCGCTGAGGAGAATGTCGCTCATTTGAGTCGGTCCGATTTTTGAAAGCTTTTTTGTCGTTTGAACATGCCCTTGCGATAGAAGGGAAACAGTTCAAACCAGGTGCGAATCTTTAGCCAGCGGCCATACAAACCCATGGGTTCAAACATGACAAACGCAATCAATACCAAGCCATACACCAGCGACTGCAAGCCCGGCGCCTGTCCGATGACCACGGGCAAATAGTCTTTGCCCAAGGTGATGAATTGCGGCAAGGTGATGAGAAATATGGCGCCCAAAAACGCACCGTGCACCGAGCCCAAACCACCGATCACCACCATGAGCAGCAAATCGATGGACTGCAAAATGCCGAATTGTTCGGGGCTGATGAATTGCATTTTGTGGGCGTACAGCGCGCCTCCCACGCCGGCCAGGGCCGCCGACATCATGAATGACAAGGTCTTGTAATAGGCCAAATGAATGCCCATGCTCTGCGCAGAAACTTCTGAGTCGCGGATCGCCACAAATGCACGCCCTGTGGATGAACGCAACACATTGAGCACGGCCAGTGTTGACAGCACCGTCACCCCCAAACACACGGCATAAAACGATTCAGCGCTGTCCACTTTCCAACTGCCCAACACCATGGCTTTGACATGTATGCCCGCATTGCCGCCGGTGACACTATCCCAGCGAGCCAAGCCCTCTTCCACAATGAATCCGAACGACAGAGTGGCAATACCCAGAAAAATACCCTTGACACGCAAAGCAGGCAGGCCGACCACCGCACCCACCAATGCCGACAAGCCTGCAGCAAGCGCCAAGGTCAAAGGAAAAGGCATGCCGTGGGCAGAAAGCACCGCAGCCACATACGCCCCGACCCCCATGAATGCCGCATTGCCAATGGAGAACAAACCCGTGAAGCCGGCAAGCAGCATCAAGCCCAAACCTATGATGCTGTAGATCATGACAAAAGTCAGCTGTGCCAGCCAATATTCCTGCAACCACCATGGCGCTGTGACCAAGGCCAGCAACAGCAAGCCATACCAAAACACATGGCCCTCATGGCGTGCGAGTTGTATGTCTTGGTGGTAACTGGTTTTGAAAATAAAACGCATACGTCAGACCTTTTTGCGCAGGTTGTCGCCAAACAGGCCGTTAGGTTTGAACACCAGCATCAGCAACACCACCACATAGGCGGCGACATCTTTGAATCCCTCGGGTAACCAAAAGCCCGACAAAGACTCCACCACGCCAATGATGATGCCGCCCACAATGGCACCGGGCAAACTGCCAAAGCCACCGACCACCGCCGCAGGAAAAGCCTTTAAACCGATGAAGCCCATATTGGCATGCACAAACGTGATGGGCGCGAGCAATAACCCGGCGACTGTGGCCACCACGGCAGCCAAGGCCCACACCAAGCTGTTGAGTCGCTTGACCGGAATACCCATGTAATACGCGGCCAATTGGTTTTGCGACGTGGCTTGCATGGCAATACCGACACGCGAATACTTGAACAACAGGTAGAGCAAGCCACACAGCACGGCGGTCGTGGCCATCACCACCAATTGTGTTGCCCCTAAAACAAGGCCGCCTAATTGGAAAGAAGTGTCTGCATAAGGGACGGGTAAGCTGTGGGTTTCGGTTCCGATATTGGGAACCATGGTGACCAGTCCACGGGCCACATAGCCCACACCAATTGTCAACATCACAATGGCAAACGCCGGTTGGCCCAGCACCGGGTTGATGACAGCGCGCTCAATCAACCAACCTACACATGCCATCACCAACAACGACACCAGCACCGCCACGCCGAAATGCCACTGCATGTAAGTGACACATGCCAACCCGGCAAACGCACCGAGCATCATCAATTCACCTTGGGCAAATGTGACGGTTTCAGTGGCCTTGTAAATCAGCACAAAACCCAGCGCGATCAGTCCGTAAATACAGCCTTGGGCCACACCGCTGAAAATGACTTGCAAAATTTGCATAGGAAAGGTGAAAAAAAGGACCGTGACTGGAATGGCATTGTGTGCACAGTCCAAAGGCCTGGTTACTAGGCATATCCCTGTATTGACAACACGTTTATTAATCAATATTGTTAATTGGCTTGTATGCCCTCAATGCGCCAGTGGCTTTTCTGAGCAGCAAAGTACTGGTGGTTTTCGACGTAAAGTGCGCTCCCCTATCATCGGGCCATAACTATTTTTTTGAAATCGCCATGAAAACTGTGAGACTGACCTCAGGTTTGGGCTTTTATGGTGACAACTGCTTGCCTGTGCTTGCAGCCATCGAGCACGGTGACGTGCAGTATGTGTGCTCTGACCATCTGGCCGAATTGACGCTGGCCATTTTGCAAAAAGACCGCCAAAAAGACCCCGCTGCCGGTTATGCCCGCGACCTGTTGCCCATGCTGACTCAGTTATGGCCCGCGGCCAGTGCGCGGGGCGTGAAATTTGTCCTGAACGCAGGCGGCCTCAACCCGCAGGCCGCTGCCCTCGCCTTGCAACAACTGTTTGTTGCAAAAGGTTGGCGTGCACGTGTGGCGGTGGTGGTTGGCGACGACATGCTGGAACAGTTGCATGCATTGCAGACCAGCGGCGAGGCCTTGTCGCACATGGACTCGGGCGCAGCCTTTGACACAGTTCGCGCTGACGTGGTGTTCGCCAATGTTTACCTGGGGGCGCAACCGATTGCCAAAGCGCTGGCCATGGGCGTAGACATTGTGCTGACAGGGCGGGTGGCGGATGCCGCACTTTTTTTGGGGCCGCTGATCCATGAATTCGGTTGGGCCGCTGATGACTGGGACCGCTTGGCGCAAGGGGCAGCGGTCGGCCATTTGCTGGAATGCTCAGGCCAAGGTTCGGGCGGCAATTTCGGCTCGGCAGGTGTATGGCAACGCATCCCCGATTTATCGCACATCGGGTTTCCTATCGCCGAGGTCGATGCAGACGCACAAGTCACTTTGTGTAAAGCCCCCGGCACTGGCGGGCGCATCAACTTTCACACGGTACG
>CAMDSU010000161.1 GCA_945907335.1 Bordetella parapertussis
ATGCCTTCTTCGATATTGTGAAACACCTTGACGCCGAGTTGCGACAAATCGCCGGGCACCAAGGTTTTGGGACCGACCACACGCACTTCAGCGCAGCCTAATGTGGTCAGTGCATGGATGTCCGAGCGCGCCACGCGCGAATGCAACACATCACCAACGATGGCCACGCGCAAATTGGCAAAGTCTTTTTTGAAATGGCGGATGGTATAGGCATCCAGCAAACCTTGCGTGGGATGTGCGTGTCTGCCGTCACCGGCATTGATGACGTGCACATGCGGGGCCACGTGCTCAGCAATCAAATACGGCGCGCCGGATTCACCGTGGCGCACCACAAAAATATCTGCGGCCATGGCGCTCAGGTTGGCGATGGTATCGAGCAAGCTCTCGCCTTTGCTGGCGGATGAACGCGCAATATCGAGGTTGAACACATCGGCACTCAAGCGTTTTGCGGCAATTTCGAAGGTGGTACGGGTGCGAGTGCTGTTTTCAAAAAACAAGTTGAACACCGACTTACCGCGCAACAGTGGGACTTTTTTCACCTCGCGGTCGTTGAGCGACACAAATTGATTTGCAGTGTCAAGAATACGTGTGAGTATGTCGCGCGATAAGCCCTCGGTTGAGAGCAAATGGATCAACTCACCGTTACGGTTGAGTTGCGGATTGCGTTTGTAAAGCATCAGCGGTCCTTTACTGAAAATCCGAACTGACCAGCATCCTTGCGCATCAAGCGAAGGCTTTGACTGGAGGGCAAGGTCAAACGTGCTGCCGCGTAATCCGCATGCACCGGCAACTCGCGTCCGCCCCGGTCCACCAACACGGCCAGATGCACTGCCGCCGGGCGGCCATAGTCGAACAATTCGTTCACCACAGCGCGAATAGTGCGCCCGGTGAACAACACATCATCAATTAACCAGATGACCGCGCCATCCACAGCAAATGGTAAACGTGTGGCTTCGCTGTCAGACAAGCCACGCTTGGAGAAATCATCGCGGTGCATGGAAGACGACACCACACCCATGGGTGACTCACGCTTCCAATCGTCTTGTAACTGTTGAGCCAGCCAAGCGCCGCCTGTGGTGATGCCCACTAAATGCGCCGATTCGCTCACCTGTACGCGCAAATCTTTTTGCATTTGCGCGTACAAGGCTTGTGCGTCCAAAGATAAATGTCCAGTACTCATAGGGTAAGGCTTCTTAAAAATTGGTTCAGTATGACGCAGGCAGATGCCGCATCGATGTCTTGGATGCCATCGCTTTTCGCTTCGGTGGTGGAATAACGTTCATCCACTTCGAACACCGGTAATGCAAACCGGCCATGCAACTGTCGCGCGAATTTTTTGGCCAATCCGGTGTTTTCGTGCGGTGCGCCATCCGGGTGATAAGGCACGCCAACCACCAGCGCATCGGGTTGCCAACGTTCAATGTGTTTGGTAATCAGCGGCCAACGCGCGTCCCCGCTTGCATTGACTGTGCCCTGAGGTTGCGCCTGGCCCAGCAAACGCGATGCATACGCTACACCGGTGCGCTTCAGGCCGAAATCGAAAGCAAGAAAGGAATGCAAATGGGCATGGTTCATCGGCTGTACAGCCGTGTTCATGCGTGGCCCGCCTGCGGCGACAGCATCCATGCCTGCAAACCCAACAAGGCCAACGCACTGTCGTAACGGTGTTCGATAGGGGTATCAAAAATCACATGATCGTCAGCTTGCACTGTGAGCCAACTGTTTTCTGCCAGCTCGGATTCAAGTTGTCCTTGTGCCCAAGCGGCATAGCCCAAGGTAATCAAAACCCGCTTGGGGCCTGCACCCGTGGACAAGGCTTCGAGCACATCTTTGGAAGTGGTCATCTCTAGGCCGCCGGGAATGGCCAATGTGGAGGCATAGGCCGGTTCAGGTTGTTGGTCTACTTGTGTGCGAGACATGGGGTCGTGCAAAACAAAACCGCGCTCGGTATGCACCGGTCCGCCTTGAAACACAGGGATTTCTATCAAATCGGAACGGCCGAGTTGCAATTCGACTTTTTCAAACAAGGAGCGCATGCTCATCGGGCTGGGCTTATTGATGATCAGCCCCAAAGCGCCGCGCTCACTGTGCTCACACATGTAGACCACACTGCGGGAAAAAGACTCGTCCATCAGACCGGGCATAGCGATCAGAAAATGATGGGTCAGGTTGATGGGCGCAAAATCCAAGGACATGAGTTGATTTTAAGGGTGAAGATGACAAGCAGACATTTCACACATTTTGCATCGGTATTGGTCTGGTTTAGGCGAGATTTACGCTTGGACGACCATACCGCTTTGCACATGGCGGTGCAGCATAGCGACAAGGTGTTTGGTTGCTTCGTGTTTGACAGCGACATATTGCACGGGCTGCCTGCGCATGACAGACGCGTGTCGTTCATACACGCCTCCATTGTTGAATTGGACCAGAAGTGGCGAGAAAACGCTGGGAATCCTGACGCCGGTTTGATCACCCGCCACGGACAAGCCGTCGCTGACATCGTACGAATTGCTAAACAACTCGGCGTGCAAGCGGTATTCACACACCATGACGATGAACCCCAGTCACTGACCCGTGACGCACAGGTGCTCGGTGAACTGGCCAACGCAGGCATTGCGTTTCACAGCTTCAAAGACCATGTGGTGTTTGAACGCAGCGAAGTGCTGACGCAAAGTGGCACGTCCTATGGCGTGTTCACGCCCTATAAAAACGCATGGATGAAAAAAATAACACCTGCAGACATGGCCGAACGAAGCACCCGCGCCAAACCGGGGCAACTGGCAGCCATTCCTGTAGCCTTGCGTCAACCGATTCCTTCTTTGAAAAGCATGGGTTTTGACACGGTGGATCTGGCGGCTCTGCACATTTACCCAGGCAGTGATGCCGCGCAAACCTTGGTCAAAGATTTCGCCAAACGCATCGCACATTACGAAGACACCAGAAATTTTCCAGCCATCAAAGGGCCGAGTTATTTGAGTGTCCATTTGCGCTTTGGCACGGTCTCTATCAGACAGCTCGCTCGACTGGCGTACCCGCTGGCTGTAAATGGCGATGCAGGCGCACAAACTTGGTTGTCCGAGTTGATCTGGCGCGATTTCTACCACCAAATCATGCACCACCATTCGCATGCCATGTCGTCTTCATTCAAAGCGGACTACGACGCCATCGAATGGGAAAAAGGAAAAGACGCCAAAGCCTTGTTCAAAGCTTGGTGCGAGGGGCGCACTGGCTATCCATTGGTCGATGCCGCCATGGCGCAAATCAACCAGACCGGCTATATGCACAACCGCTTGCGCATGGTGGTGGCGAGTTTTCTGGTGAAAGATTTGGGGATTGATTGGCGCTGGGGAGAACAGTATTTCGCCCTGCATTTGAATGACTTTGACTTGGCCGCTAACAACGGCGGCTGGCAGTGGGTCAGTTCAAGCGGTTGCGATGCGCAGCCGTATTTCCGTATCTTCAACCCAACCAACCAAAGCGAAAAATTTGACCCGCAAGGCAAATTCATCAGGCGCTATGTGCCACAACTGGCGGGCTTGTCAGACAAGGATATTCACGCGCCTTGGCTGGCCAAACCATTGGCCTTACAAGCAGCAGGCGTGGAGTTGGGAAAAACATATCCACTGCCCTTGTTAGATCACGGCCATGCGCGTGCCAAAACCTTGTTACGTTATTCGGTGGTGGCCAAAAAGAAAACAGCTTAAATCTGCACCATTTCAAAGTCTTCTTTGCGCGCGCCGCATTCAGGGCAAGTCCAGTTCATGGGCACTTGCTCCCAAGGTGTGCCGGGAGCGATGCCTTCGTCAGGAGCCCCCGCTGCTTCGTCGTAAATCCAGCCACAAATCAGGCACATCCAAGTTTTGTTCACAGTGTCATTCCCATTGGGTTGAAGGCAGCTTGCCGCACCAAAGGTGTGGCATAGAATGATTCAAAGTATAGACGGCCATGAATCAACTCATCACGCTCACAGACGAAGGCCAGACACCCGAAATGGCGCATCCTTGTGCGCTGACTTTCAACAGCAACGACCCCAGCGGCGCGGGCGGTTTGACCGCTGATATTTTGGCCATGTCCTCGGTCGGTACACATGTGTTGGCAATTTCAACTGGAAGCTATTTGCGCGATACCGCAGAAACCTTTGACCATGTGGCCATGGATGAAGATGCTGTGGACGACCAAGCCCGCCATGTGCTGGAAGACATATCCGT
>CAMDSU010000162.1 GCA_945907335.1 Bordetella parapertussis
GCGACCGCGTATTTCCACTCAAATCGAACGGCCAAATAAATCATGATGCCCACCACCACAAAGGCCAGGGCTTTCAAGCCGTCAATGGCGAGTTCGTCACCCACTTGAGGCCCGACAAATTCGCTGCGCTTGAGGGTGGCCTGCTCATCGGTTTCTTTAAGCGCAGTCATGACGCGCGCGCTTTGCTCGGTGGCGGTAGAGCCTTTGGCGGCAGGCATTCGAATCAGCACATCTCGCGCCGAGCCAAAGTGCTGCACTTGTACATCGGTGTAACCCAAGCCAGCAATACGTTCGCGCATCGGGTCAAGTGCCACGGGCTGGCTAAAGCCGACTTCCATCAGCGTGCCACCGGTGAATTCGACCGACAAATGCAAACCCCTGCTGAACAAAAAAAACACCGCTAGAAAAAACGTGAGGAATGACACCGCGTTAAAAATCAGCGCATGGCGCATGAACGGGATGTCACGTTTGATTTTGAAAAATTCCATGGTGTTTCCTTGTTCGTCAGGGCTGCGGCTGCAACGCCATCATGTGGTGGTTGTCAGTCGCCCTTGGCGCGTTCAATGGCTTTGTGGGTCAGGTCGTCGGGACGCCATACGGTGCCGATAGACACCGATTGCAAACGTTTTTGACGGCCATACCAAAGGTTGACCAAGCCGCGCGAGAAAAACACAGCGGAGAACATGCTGGTCAAAATGCCCAGGCAATGCACCACCGCAAATCCGCGCACCGGGCCAGAACCAAATGCCAGCAAAGCCAAGCCGGCAATCAGCGTGGTGACGTTGGAATCCAGAATGGTGGACCAGGCGCGGTCATAACCGATGTGAATCGCGGTTTGCGGCGCTGCACCGTTACGCAATTCTTCGCGCACACGTTCATTAATCAATACGTTGGCGTCAATCGCCATGCCCAGCACCAGCGCCATCGCGGCCATGCCTGGCAGCGTGAGTGTGGCTTGCAGCATGGACAGCACCGCGACCAACAGCAGCAAATTGACCGCCAGCGCAATGCTTGAAATGACACCAAACAACATGTAATAAGTGCACATAAACAGAGTCACGGCTGCAAAGCCCCAGGTGACACTGTTGAATCCTTTGGCGATATTTTCAGCGCCCAGCGAAGGCCCGATGGTGCGTTCTTCAATGATTTCCATGGGCGCTGCAAGTGAACCGGCGCGCAGCAACAACGCAGTGTCAGCCGCTTCCATGGAGGTCATGCTGCCTGAAATTTGTACCCGTCCGCCACCAATTTCAGTGCGGATGACCGGTGCAGTCACCACTTCGCCTTTGCCTTTTTCAAACAGCAAAATCGCCATGCGTTTGCCAACGTTTTCGCGGGTGACGTCTTTGAAAATGCGCGCACCTTTGGCGTCAAGCGTCAGGTGCACCGCGGCTTCTTGCGTCTGGGTGTCAAAACCAGGTTGGGCATCGGTCAGGTTTTCGCCAGTCAGCAGCACTTGCTTTTTCACAATCACGCCTTGGCCGTTACTGTCCAAGTATTTTTCTGTGCCGAACGGCACCATGCCACTGCCGGTTTCGGCCAAACGTGCTTCGCTGCTTTCTTCGACCATGCGAACTTCAAGCGTCGCAGTGCGGCCCAAAATATCTTTGGCTTTGGCGGTGTCTTGCACACCAGGCAGTTGGACCACGATGCGGTCCAAGCCCTGTTGTTGAATCACCGGTTCGGCCACGCCGAGTTCGTTGATTCGGTTGTGCAGCGTGGTGATGTTTTGTTTCAGCGCTTGGTCTTGCACCCGGCGCGCAGCTTCGGGTCTTAACTTGGCGTTGATACCAACTTCACCAGCAGCCATTGGCACGGCAGTGGTGACCAATTCAGGAAACTGGTCACGGATCAGGGCAGAGGCGGCATCAGCGCCCGCCTGATCGCCAAACACAATGTCAATGTCTTGGCCGTTACGAGAAATACCGCCATGGCGAATGGATTTCTCGCGCATGGCGGTGCGCAAATCGCCAGCCGTGGCTTCGGCCTTTTTGGTCAGTGCCGCTTGCATGTCCACTTGCAACATGAAATGCACACCACCGCGTAAATCGAGGCCCAAATACATGGGTGCGGCTCGTAAGCTGCTGAGCCATGTCGGGGTGCGCGCGATCAGATTGAGCGCCACGATGAAAGACGGGCTCTCGGCATCGACATTCAGCGTGCGTTGAATCGCATCTTTGGCCTTGAGTTGCTGATCGGTGGTGTCAAACCGCACGCGCAGAGAATTGTTTTCAAGGCTGATCAGTGTGGGTGTGAGCCCGGCAACTTTCAGCGCATCCTCCACCTTGCCTTGGGTGTCTAGGTCAACTTTTACGCTGCTGCGACCCGGCGACACCTGAACCGCAGGGGCTTCGCCGAAAAAGTTAGGCAACGTGTAGACGGTGCCCAGCAAAACGGCAATGGCAATGACCAGGTATTTCCAGAGTGCGTAACGGTTCATGGCGATGACTTATTTGATAGAGCCTTTGGGCAGCACTTGAATCACGGCACTGCGTTGTAACTGAAGCACCACGCCGTTGCCGACCTCCAAACCAATTTGGCTGTCGCCCAACTGAGCGATCTTGCCGAGCATGCCGCCAGTGGTGACCACTTCGTCGCCTTTGGCCAGCGCTTCGAGCATGGCTTTGAGCTCTTTTTGGCGCTTCATTTGCGGGCGGATCATGATGAAATACAGCACCACAAACATCAGCACCAGCGGCAGCATGCTCATGAGGGATGACGATAAATCGCTAGCAGGCGCAGCAGCGGGGGCAGATTGGGCGTAGGCGGAAGATATGAACACGAAAATTCTCCGTAAATAGGCAACCGGCGATTGTATGCGGTTGGTATGACCTGTTGGTTTGTGTGTGTCTGTTTGAAAACCCGTGGTTTCGCGGGTTTTGGCCAAAAGCGCACACATACATTTGCCGGCAAAAAAGTGTTGCACAAAAAGCCAAAATTGAAGACTAATTTTTTTCTTCAATTCCTCGCCATACACATGCCCAATTACGCCGACATACGCCCGCAGATGAAAACCGGTGACTTGCTTTTGTGGCGTAACCACAAGGGCGGCCCCACCATCGGCTACCTGGAACGATTCATCGTTCAAGCGGGCACCATGTCGCCCTACATCCATGTTGGCATGTGCTGGGTGGAAGGGGGGCGGGTGTGGGTGATGGAGATCACCACCCGAGGCTGTGCGCCCAGGTTGCTGTCAATGACCGGTGACTTTGCATGGATAGCTGCCCCGCAAGCCCTCAGCAAAGAGGCCCTGTGGCGAGCACAAAGTTTTTTTGGTGAATGGACTTACTCACGCTGGCAGGCATTCACAGGCTGGCTGGGCCGACTCTCCATCGGCAAAGACCTGCAAGGGCAATGCGCAGAATATGTGCTGACCGTCCTGAACGACTGCGAACACCTGAAGTTTTCAAGCCCCACCGCCACCCCGCAAGGCGTGGCCGATGCGGCCCTGATGCAATGGCAAACCCCTTTGCTGCATGTGAACAACCCCAAGCGTGACAGTATTTATCCGCCGGACATGGGGTGATTTCTAGCGGCGTTTGAAGCAGGTCGGCCGTGGCCGATGTTGCGCAAGCGTGGAGGCGAGGCCAAGCCTGCTTCGGGCGCCAAGTCGAAACCCAGCAGTTGCACTCTTCATAAAAACCGTAGCAAAAACATTGAGCGAATCAACTCAAATGCGCCCCAATCAAGCCCGCCAACTCAAACATACCCACTGAGTCTTTGCCAAACACGGTTTTGAGCTTGGCATCGCATTGGATGGTGCGCTTGTCTTTCGGGTCTTGCAAGTTGTTGGCCTTGATGTAGTCCCACAGCTTTTTCATCACCTCGGTGCGCGCCACGGCTTCGTTGCCAATCACCGCTGCCAATGCCGCGCTAGGCGCTTTGCCTGCGGCGGCTTTGCGCGGGGCTTTGGGCTTGGCTTCTTTCACAGCCTTAGCGGCTTTTTTGGCCGCTGGTGTTTTCTTGCCTGGCATGGTTTTGCCTGCGGCTTTGGCCAGTGCCGCCGTGGTGGGAGCGCCGCCTTTTTTCGGGTACTTGCTGGGCTCGAAAGCAAAACTCACTTTGCCCGCTTCCGCGTCGTAGCTCAAATAAGCTTTGAACGCGCGGCGGGTGCGCATGGAGACAAACTTTTCCAGCAAATCGGTTTTGCCCTCGGCCAGCAGTTTTCTGACCTGGTCGTGTTCAATCACTTGTTGCA
>CAMDSU010000163.1 GCA_945907335.1 Bordetella parapertussis
TAGCTGGCCGGTGTTTTGCCGTCTTGCATCAAGGAGCCGTCCATCATCACGCTGGAAAAACCGGAGCGTATGGACTGCTGGCAAACCGCCGGCGACACGCCGTGGTCTTGGTGCATGACGACCGGAATATCCGGGTGTGTTTCGATGGCAGCCAACACCAGGTGACGCAAATACGCTTCACCTGCATATTTACGCGCACCCGCAGACGCTTGCAGAATCACCGGGCTGTGGGTTTCTTGTGCAGCCTCCATGATGGCTTGCACTTGCTCTAAGTTGTTGACGTTGAATGCGGGTATGCCGTAGCCGTGTTCGGCAGCGTGGTCCAGTATTTGGCGCAGTGAAACGAGAGCCATATTGAAATCTCCAAATAATTAATTAAAAAAGAACAGGCCTCAGGCCTTTTTCTTGCGTTCCATCATGCGCCACACAAACGGCGTGAAGATCAGTTGCATGGCCAGCTCCATCTTGCCGCCCGGCACCACCACGGTATTGGCGCGTGACATGAATGAGTCGGGGATCATGTTGAGCAAATAAGGAAAGTCGATGCCTTTGGGGTTGGCAAATCGAATGACCACCATGCTTTCATCCGGCGCTGGAATTTCACGCGCGATGAACGGGTTGGATGTGTCCACACAAGGCACGCGTTGGAAGTTGACATGCGTGTGCGCAAACTGCGGGCAGATGTAATTCACGTAATCGGGCATGCGGCGCAAGATGGTGTCCGTCACCGCCTCGGTGGAATAGCCGCGCTTGGATTTGTCACGCCAGAGTTTTTGAATCCACTCGAGATTGATGACAGGTACAACGCCGATCAGCAAGTCGGGATGTTTGGCGATATTGGCTTCAGGCGTGACCACCCCACCATGCAAGCCTTCGTAAAACAACAAATCGGTACCGCTGGGCACGTCTTCCCAAGGCGTGAACGTACCGGGCTCTTGTTTGTAAGGTGCGGCTTCTTCATGGTCATGCAAATACAAACGGCGCTTGCCTGTGCCGGCTTCACCATACGTGCGAAACAAGGTTTCAAGCTCCGAAAACAAATTGGTGGTCGGGCCGAAGTGGCTGAAATTTTTGTCGCCCTGCTTTTCTGCTTCGGCGGCTTTTTTGCGCATTTCCAAACGGTCGTAGCGGTGGAAACTGTCGCCTTCGATGATGGCGGCAGTGACTTTTTCACGGCGAAAAATGTTCTCAAAGGTGCGTGTCACCGAGGTGGTTCCTGCACCTGATGAACCTGTGATGGCGATGATGGGGTGTTTGACTGACATGGCTTGAGAACCTTTTTATTTTTTTGTAAAGTTTCAGACGCGAAACAAACTGCGCTCGGCGAACAAGGGATTGTTATTTTCTATTTCTACCGGCTCGCTGTGGTAACGCTCGATGCGCTCGACCTCATTGCGAGAACCGAACACCAAACCGATGCGCTGGTGGAGCGATGTTGGGGACACATCCAAAACCGGCTTCTCCCCGGTGCTGGCGCGTCCACCCGCTTGCTCCATCACCATGCCAATCGGATTGGCCTCGTACAGAAGACGTAGGCGTCCCGCTTTGCTTGGGTCTTTGGTATCGCGGGGGTACATGAAAACACCACCACGCATCAAAATTCGGTGCGCCTCGGCCACCATGGATGCGATCCAGCGCATGTTGAAATCTTTGCCACGCGGCCCAGATTTGCCCGCCAGACATTCGTCGACATAGCGTGTGATGGGCGCTTCCCAGAAGCGGCTGTTCGAGGCGTTGATCGCAAACTCTTGCGTGTCCACCGGTACTTGCAATTTAGGATGCGTCAACATGAACTCGCCCAAATTCGGATCCAAGGTGAAGCCGGCAACGCCATTGCCCACGGTCAACACCAGCATGGTGGTCGGGCCATACAAGGCGTAGCCTGCAGCGACCTGGGTAGCGCCAGTTTGTAAAAAATCTTTTTCGGTCACGTCACGACCGCTTTCGATCACGCCTTGCGGCGCGCGCAGTATGGAAAAAATACTGCCGACAGACACGTTCACGTCGATGTTGGAGGAGCCGTCCAGCGGGTCGAACACCAACATATATTTACCGCGCGGAAATTGCGACGGGATTTGGTAGGGGTCGTCCATTTCCTCGGAGGCCATGCCCGCCAAATGTCCCGCCCATTCATTCACACGAATAAACAGTTCATTGCTGAGTACATCGAGTTTTTTCTGTGTCTCACCTTGCACATTGACGGACTTGCCGCCGTCTGTAGCTTGGTCACCGTACATGCCGCCAAGCTCGCCCATGGCCACCGCCCGTGCAATCGCTTTGCAAGCCAAGGCCACATCCAAAATCAAGCCATTGAATTCGCCTTTGGAATCAGGAAAGCGACGGCGTTCTTCAATCAGGTATTGTGTCAGGGTAGTGCGTTGGCGTAATGGCATGGGTTATCCTAGATTTTTTATTATTGATGCCATGTGCGAAGTTGCTCCACACTGACGCCGCTGAGGTCGGGTAACACTTGTAATGCATCCGAAAAATCATGGTGCGCTGTAAAGCGGTTTTGGGTGATGATGGTCTTCAGTCCTGCCGATACAGCAGCGCGCAAACCATTGGAAGAATCTTCAATGGCCAAACAATTGGCTGCCGGCAAACCCAGTCGCGCCAAAGTTTGAACATACACCTGCGGATGAGGTTTTTTCTTGGGCGCGGTCGACGCGTCTTCAATCACCACAAACAGCTCTTTCCAGTCGGGGCCAATGGCGTTTCTTAACAAGACCGCGATATTGACAGGCGATGTTGTCGTGGCAATGGCCAAACGAAGGCCTTGTTGGTGTGCTTGTTGAATAAGCGCCAACACCCCAGGGCGCAAATGGACAGCGCCACCTTGCACTGCCGCTTCATAAGCTGCGGTTTTGAGTGCGTGCAAATGTTCTATGGTGTCACGCAAGCCTGAGCCATCGATGTCTTTCATGTCAGGGTGCACTTGTTTCCAATAGTGCAACATGCGCTCTTTGCCACCGGAAATTTCCAATAACTGGGTGTACAAGGTCTCGTCCCATTGCCACGCCAAGCCTTGCTCGGCGAAGGCGTGGTTAAAGGCATCTAAGTGTGCGCTTTCTGTGTCGGCCAAGGTGCCGTCAACATCAAATATCAGCGCTTTAAGCATCAGATCACTTCCAATATGTTTATTCATCCGGGTGGACACCCGCTTGCTGAAAGACCCGGCTGGCGGCAAAGTCGGACGCAGTCAGGGTGCGTAAATCATCGGCGCTGAGCTGCCGATCACGGTCAGCAAAAAGCCGGCTGGCTTGGCGCAGGCGCGCTCGGTCCAATGCATTGCGCACGCTGCGGGCGTTGGCAAAGTGGGGCTGTTGAACCCTCAAGCCTAGGTAGCGCTTGAACACCGTGTCGACATCTGGTGCAAACACATAGTTCTGCTCTTCCAGCATTTTTTGCGAAATCTGCAGTAACTCATCAACCGAATAGTCGGGAAAATCGATGTGGTGCGCGACACGCGAACTCATGCCGGGGTTAGATTCGAAGAAGGTATCCATCCGGTCTTTGTAGCCCGCCAGAATCACCACCAAATCGTCTCGCTGGTTTTCCATGACTTGCAGCAGTATTTCGATGGCCTCTTGACCATAGTCGCGTTCGTTTTCGGGGCGGTACAAATAGTAAGCCTCGTCAATGAACAGCACCCCACCCATGGCTTTCTTCAGCACTTCTTTGGTTTTGGGTGCAGTGTGACCAATGTACTGGCCCACCAAATCGTCCCGGGTCACGGCCACCAGATGGCCCTTGCGAACATAGCCCAGGCGGTGCAGGATTTGCGCCATGCGCATGGCCACCGAGGTTTTGCCGGTGCCAGGATTGCCCACAAAGTTCATGTGCAAGCTCGGCGACTCGCTGACCAGACCCAAATTGGTGCGCAGCTTGTCAATCACCAGCAGGGCCGCAATATCGCGGATGCGGTTCTTGACCGGGGCTAAGCCCACCAGATCTCGGTCCAGCTCGGCGAGCACCTCCTCCACCTGAGACTGGGCCAAAACCTCACCCACGCTACGTGCTTGGCTAAGGGCCGAAGCCGGAGCGTCTAAGGTTTGTGCCGCCGATGTCACGGATGTCTCGGCGCGCACGCCAGGAATGGAGGAGTTGCTCATGGCTTTGTCGCAGTCTGGGCGCGCTTAGTAACGCTCGCCTTCTG
>CAMDSU010000164.1 GCA_945907335.1 Bordetella parapertussis
TTAGTTCTTCATGCTTGGTCAGCGGTTCATGGCTTGTCAGGGCTTTTGATAGATGGGGGCATCAAGAAAATTCCTTTGTCACAAAGTAAATTGATAGAAATGCTGACAAAACAAATCGGTCAAATGTTTGAAGCATTAGCATTAAAAAACAAATAGTTAAAGCAATACAAATAGAAATGAATTATTGAGTGTCTAGTTGCGGGAAAGTTGATCAGATGTCGGTTCAACCGACACTATTGCAGCAGGGTTGAACAATCGGCAGAGGTCAGGTGATGTTAAGTCAGCGTCCGGTTCGGAGATAGTGATCTAAGTGGCTTCAACTTTTACTTGGATTGAAGGGAATCGACATGCTTTGCAAATCGATTCAAGATGGCTTGCCATCCGTCTTGTTGCTGCTCAATTGAGTGCTCAGTTTCTGGAACGAAAGACACCTGCACCGTCACGCCGTCAGGTGATTGTTTAAATTCAACCGTTGCAGTTCGTTCAGCAAAGACATATTCAATCATTTCATATGGAATGATTTTTGTGTAGGTGCCCGCAAAATCAAACCCAAAGCTTCCGTCTTTGGCTTCCATACGTGATGAAAACTGACCGCCAACACGCAAATCGACATGAGATGCAGTGGTGTGCCAATCGTCAGAAGCTGCATTCCATTGCTTGATATCTTCAGGCTGGGTGTAGGCACCCCAAACGACCTCGATGGGCGCTTTCACAGTGGCATTGACTATGATATTCATGCTTGATCCTTAGGTAAAAAGTGCCTTCGCATTTTATCGCTGTGGTTTAGGTGCTTTGCTACTGATTTCAAAAGGGTTGCTATGAAATTGAAATTCTCATTCATGAAGAGCGGTTTATTGTTCATACTGATGCCGCTACTTGCATTCGCACATGGCATCAGCGAAGCGGACAGACAACGCATGTTGGATGGTGGCTATTTGCAGTATGTAGGCTTAGGTGCCAGTCACATGCTTACAGGCTACGACCACTTGTTGTTTTTGCTTGGCGTGGTGTTTTTCTTAAGCACCTTCAAGGACATTGTGAAGTTTGTCACTGTGTTCACGGTCGGTCACTGCATCACCTTGGTCCTTCCAACCTATTTCCAAATTACATGGAATTTTTGGTTGGTCGACGCCATCATTGCAGTCAGTGTGATCTACAAAGGTTTTGACAACAACGGCGGTTTTCAGAAGCATTTCAATATGCCTTCACCGAACCTGCTTGGTATGGTCTTTGCCTTTGGCTTGTTACACGGCTTTGGCTTGTCCACTCGTTTGCAGCAACTTCCACTGGGAGAAGATTCATGGCACATGCTGCTTCGCATCTTGAGCTTCAATGTAGGTGTTGAGTTGGGACAAATTGCAGCACTGATTGTCATGGTTGGTGTTCTTGCACTATTAAGAAAATCAAAATCGTTTTTGCGATTCAGTTACTTTGCAAATCTGGGCTTGATCACCGCGGGCATATACCTGTTGTTTGTTCAATTGCATGGCTATCAGCACGACACAAACGCAGAGCTTTTCCGATTCCCTGTCGAAGAGCATATCCACATCCATGAGGATATGGAAATTCAAAATGCAACCACTTCACCTCGAAATTCACTTTAATTCAAAGGAGCAACCATGAAACAACTTATCAAACTATTTGGCATTGCATTGGCAATCACAGTTTCGCAATCGGTCTTTGCGGGCGCTGGTGAAGACTGCCACTTCCATGGGAGCAAACCTGCCGCCAAAGAAATGGTTTTGAAGTGTGCAGATAAACGCGTGGAACGATTGATCTCTCGTGGCAAGCTTGACGCTGGTTGGAAAGCCATCCCTGCTGAATCCATAACGACCATCGATGGCGAAAAAGGGAAAGAATGGAAAATCGTTATTAAAAACCCAGCTTCAAATGACAAGGCAAAAGCAACTTTGTATTTGTTTTTTTCTGAAAATGGCAACTTCATAGCAGCAAATCACACAGGTAAGTGAGCAGCCTTGAGACCAGAACAAACCAGGGCGAGTCATGCCCTAGTTTGTTTGAGTTGAGTTTAAGAATTCATTCGGGATTTATAGGCGCTCAGTATGAACAGAATAAGGTGGTGTCCACTAGAATAGGGCATGCGTATATATTGCTTGGCATTGTGTTTGAGTTTGATCAGTGGTTTACTGCACGTATCTGCCATGCCATTGGAAAACTCTACAACGCAGACGTCTGTGGCGGTGACTGCTGATACCCATACCGCATGTCACGAAGTACAAGACAGCAGCCACTATAGTCATATCTAAATCTAAACACACTTCGCCCTTTTAAGGGCTGTTTACTTTGATTGGAGAGTTTGATGAATATGACGCATTACATGGAGTTATTGGCTACAAACCAACCCTGGAACTTATTGATATTCATGGCAATTCCGATTGTTCTGGCGGAAACGCTGGCAATCACCGAGTTGTATCTGCTTTCTACCCGAAACTACACAGGCTGGGTTCATAGTTTGAACCGAATGGCAGGCATCACGGTGGGTCTGTATTTCATTGGGGTGATTGTGTATCTGATTAAAACCGCCGTGATTCCCATCACGCAGGGCGGCGAATGGCGCACAGTCATTGATGTGGTGGCGGTTGGCAGTTATCTGATAGGTGGGCTGCCTCTTATCTACATTGCATTTCAGGAATTGGGCTGGGTCAATGCAAAAGCGACAGATGAGTCCAAGCGTCAGACACATGCCATTTGTGTGGCGTTGTTTTTGGTGTTTGGGCATATCGCAATGATTGCTGGCATGTTGGATCCTGCGTTACTTGGCTATGTGCCTGAAGGCATGTCAGAGATGCACAACCATTGAAAGTGTGAAGTTTGGAAATGGTGTCTCGTCACAAGACACCATTTTTCCATGGATCACTGTCATGTCCTTTCAAAGGACAAACTAGATTATCTAGCATGCCCCTTCTTGATCAGCGCTATTTGTGGGTAATTGATTTATTGCGAAACCGCAGTGTTCAGGGTGACCAAGTTCTTGCAGACATTGCTAGCAATGCGTTGGTCATGTTCGATCATGGGTTTGTAAAAGGAAAGAGCGGCAGAGGTTTCTGCGGGGGAATTGGATGTCAAACGACCCTTAGACGTCACGACCGCGAACCCCGCCAAAGCCAGCGTTTGATTTGAGCAATTGACCACATAGTCAATTTGTTGAACGCCGCTTGAACCCATGTCGTGCAATTCACGCACATTGAACAAACCTTTTTGCTGGTCAATGGCTGCAATGGTCAAGTGATTGTGTATTGCCGCTGTGTCAGTGGCGAAAGCTGTGTTGGTCAGAATCAAACCAGTCAGTAATGCGAATTTCGTGATCATGATGAAGTTCCTTGTGAAGTTGCCTGCTCAAAGTCAGAAGAGGACATGCAAGTGAATGCAAGGTCAAGATTAGCAAGTATTAGGGTAACTACTATGACAAATTAAAGATCACTGAAAAATAGTTGATTTAATGAATACTAAAGAAAGTATTTAAGCATGCTTCATATTGAAACACCTTGGGTCAGCAGTTCTACGGACACTGTTGCAGCAGGGTGCAAGTTGTCTTTTTGAAGGACATAAAGCAGGGTCACTCACAGTGAATCTGCCGCGCCTTCGGAGCAGGGTGGTCACCGTCGAAGGGGTGATAAGAGGTGTCGTTTCTCACGACATTACAACGTCCAGTAACGGGACAGTTGGCTGATGTAGCAATCCAAATGTTCTAGCCTTGACGTAATTGAATTTTTTAATTATTGTCATCCCAACCCTCAAAGATTGAAGATTATTATGCTGGTTAGGCTTTTATATGTCAGCAAAGAAATTGCAGCACAGCCTTCAAAATTTGCTGAGTCAAATTTGGAGAAATTTAGGAAAACCAATCAAGCAAACGAAATCACCGGTGTCTTGTGCAGCGGTGAAGGAGTTTTTCTACAAGTTCTTGAGGGTGAAAGAAGTGCAGTCAATAAACTTTATGTCGATATCTGCAAGGACCAAAGACACACCGATATTGAATTGCTTCACTTCGAAGAGGTCACGGAACGTGTCTTCTATGCTTGGTCAATGGATCACATACCTGTGTCCACTTTATACGCAATGATCAAAATTCAAAATCCCGAATTTGATCCATATTTGTCTTCCGGAAAAATTGCTCTTAATTGCGTT
>CAMDSU010000165.1 GCA_945907335.1 Bordetella parapertussis
GTCGCCGCAAAATGCCGGTCACCATTCTGCTCAAAGCCATTGGCCTGACACCGGAAGCCATTCTGGCCAACTTCTTTGTCAATGACAATTTCCGCCTGATGGACAGCGGCGCACAAATGGAATTTGTGGCTGAGCGTCTGCGCGGCGAAGTCGCCCGCTTTGACATCACCGACAAAAGTGGCAACGTGGTGGTTGCCAAAGACAAGCGCATCACCGCGCGTCACACCCGCGATCTCGAACAATCAGGCACCACGCACATCAGCGTGCCTGAAGACTTCCTGGTCGGCCGCGTCATCGCCCGCAACATCGTGGAAGAAGAAACCGGTGAAATCATTGCCAAGGCGAATGACGAGTTGACCGAAGTACTGTTGAAAAAATTGCGCACCAGCGGCGTGCAAGATTTGCAATGCATCTACACCAACGAACTCGACCAAGGCACTTACATTTCGCAAACTTTGCGAAGTGATGAAACCGCCGACGAATTCGCTGCCCGTGTGGCCATCTACCGCATGATGCGCCCCGGCGAACCGCCCACCGAAGACGCGGTGCAAGCCTTGTTCCAACGCTTGTTCTACAACCCTGACACGTACGATTTGTCACGTGTCGGTCGCATGAAATTCAATGCCCGTGTCGGCCGCGATGAATCTACCGGCCCCATGGTATTGAACAACGAAGACATTTTGGCCGTGGTCAAAATTCTGGTTGACTTACGCAACGGTCGCGGTGAAGTCGATGACATCGACCATTTGGGCAACCGTCGTGTGCGCTGTGTTGGCGAACTGGCAGAAAACCAATACCGCACAGGTTTGGCGCGTATTGAAAAAGCAGTCAAAGAGCGTTTGGGTCAAGCCGAGCAAGAACCCTTGATGCCGCATGACTTGATCAACTCCAAGCCCATTTCTGCAGCGCTCAAAGAATTCTTCGGCGCTTCACAGTTGTCGCAGTTCATGGACCAGACCAACCCCTTGTCCGAGATCACCCACAAGCGCCGTGTATCGGCGCTTGGCCCGGGCGGTTTGACACGCGAACGCGCTGGCTTCGAAGTGCGCGACGTGCACGTCACCCACTATGGTCGTGTCTGCCCCATCGAAACACCTGAAGGCCCGAACATCGGTTTGATCAATTCGCTGTCTTTGTACGCGCGTTTGAACGAATACGGTTTCATCGAAACCCCGTATCGCCGCGTGCATGATGCGCAGGTCACCAACGAAATCGATTACCTGTCAGCCATCGAAGAAGCCAAGTACGTGATCGCGCAGGCGAATGCCACTTTGGATAAAGATGATCGCTTGACCGGTGACTTGGTGTCTGCCCGTGAAAAAGGCGAATCCATTTTGTGCAGCAAAGAACGTGTGCAGTACATGGACGTGTCACCGGCGCAAATCGTGTCTGTCGCCGCTTCATTGGTGCCGTTCCTTGAGCATGATGACGCCAACCGCGCCTTGATGGGCGCCAACATGCAGCGTCAAGCTGTGCCTGTGTTGCGTGCTGAAAAAGCTTTTGTCGGAACCGGCATTGAACGTGTCGCTGCTATCGACTCTGGCACGGTAGTTACCGCCTTGCGCGGTGGTGTGGTGGATTACATCGACGCTACTCGCATTGTGGTGCGTGTGAATGATTCAGAAACACAAGCCGGTGAAGTCGGTGTGGATATTTACAACCTCATCAAATACCAGCGCTCCAACCAAAACACCAACATCCATCAGCGTCCTATCGTCAAGCGCGGAGACAAACTCTCCAAGGGTGACGTGATCGCCGACGGCGCATCTACCGATCTCGGTGAACTGGCCTTGGGTCAGAACATGCTGGTCGCTTTCATGCCCTGGAACGGTTACAACTTCGAAGACTCCATCCTCATTTCTGAGCGTGTGGTGGCCGAAGACCGTTACACCTCGATTCACATCGAAGAACTGGTGGTGATGGCGCGTGACACCAAGCTGGGTGCAGAAGAAATCACACGGGACATTCCCAACTTGGCAGAGCAACAACTCAACCGCTTGGATGAGTCCGGCATCATCTTCGTGGGTGCAGAAGTGCAGCCTGGCGATGTGTTGGTCGGCAAGGTCACACCCAAAGGTGAAACGACCCTGACACCAGAAGAAAAACTGCTGCGTGCCATCTTTGGTGAAAAAGCCTCAGACGTGAAAGACACATCATTGCGTGTTGACCAAGGCTCGCAAGGCACCGTCATCGACGTGCAAGTGTTCACCCGCGAAGGCATTGTGCGTGATAAGCGCGCACAACAAATCATTGACGATGAACTCAAGCGCTTCCGTCTCGATTTGAACGACCAGTTGCGCATTGTGGAGGCCGATGCATTCGACCGAATCCACAAATTGTTGTTGGGCAAAACCGCCAATGGCGGCCCTAACAAACTGGCCAAAGGCAGCAAGATCGACAAAGACTATTTGGCAAGCGTTGAGAAATTTCACTGGTTTGATATTCGCCCAGCAGATGAAGATGTGGCTTCACAGTTGGAGTCCATCAAAAATGCGTTGGCACAAACCCGCCACAGTTTTGACCTCGCGTTCGAAGAAAAGCGCAAGAAACTTACCCAAGGCGATGAGTTGCCAGCCGGTGTGTTGAAAATGGTCAAGGTGTATTTGGCAGTCAAACGCCGCTTGCAACCCGGCGACAAAATGGCCGGTCGTCATGGCAACAAAGGCGTGGTCTCCAAAATCGTACCTGTCGAAGACATGCCATACATGGCCGACGGTACACCGGTCGACATCGTGCTCAATCCCTTGGGCGTGCCTTCGCGCATGAACGTGGGTCAGGTGCTTGAAGTGCATTTGGGCTGGGCGGCCAAAGGCATTGGCGAGCAACTCGGTCACATGCTGCAAGAAGAATCCAAAGCCGCAGAGATCAGAGGCTTCCTCGAGACTTTGTACAACACCACAGGGCACCAAGAAGACTTGAGCAAAATGGCTGACAAAGAGATCAAGGAAATGGCGCACAACCTGTCATTGGGCGTGCCCTTTGCCACACCGGTGTTTGATGGCGCTTCTGAAGAAGACATCCGCACCATGCTCAAACTGGCTTACCCGGAAGACGTGGTGAAAGCCAAAGGCTTGACCGGTGCGCGCACCCAGGCGCATTTGTTTGACGGCCGTACCGGTGACGCATTCGACCGTCCCACCACTGTCGGCTATATGCACGTGTTGAAGTTGCACCACTTGGTTGACGACAAGATGCATGCACGTTCCACAGGACCTTACAGCTTGGTCACGCAGCAACCGCTGGGCGGCAAAGCGCAGTTCGGTGGACAGCGTTTCGGCGAGATGGAGGTCTGGGCACTCGAGGCCTATGGCGCCTCCTACACCCTGCAAGAAATGCTCACCGTCAAATCTGACGACGTGCAAGGCCGCACCAAGGTCTACGAAAGCATCGTCAAAGGCGAGCACGCGATCGAAGCAGGCATGCCTGAATCGTTCAACGTGCTGGTCAAAGAAATCCGTTCATTGGGCATTGATATTGAGTTGGAGCGTTCATGAAATCATTACTCGACCTCTTTAAGCAGTTCACACCTGATGAGCATTTCGATGCCATCAAAATCGGACTGGCTTCCCCGGAAAAAATCCGCTCATGGTCTTTCGGCGAAGTCAAAAAGCCCGAAACCATCAACTACCGCACTTTCAAGCCCGAGCGTGACGGTTTGTTTTGCGCCAAGATCTTCGGCCCTATCAAGGACTATGAATGCTTGTGCGGCAAATACAAACGCCTGAAACACCGTGGCGTGATTTGCGAGAAGTGCGGCGTTGAAGTCACACAAACCAAAGTGCGTCGCGACCGCATGGGTCACATCGACCTGGCCGCGCCTTGCGCCCACATTTGGTTCTTGAAGTCACTGCCCAGCCGTTTGGGTTTGGTGCTGGACATGACCTTGCGTGACATCGAACGCGTGCTGTATTTCGAAGCGTATGTTGTCACCGATCCCGGCATGACTTCGCTGAAAAAATACGCCATCATGACCGAAGACGAGTACGAAGCCAAGCGCATTGAGCTCGGCGACGAATTCCAGGCCAAGATGGGTGCAGAAGGTGTGCGTGATTTGTTGGAGAGCATGGAAATCGACATGGAGATTGAAAAACTCCGCAACGATTTGACCGGCTCTGAAATCAAGATCAAGAAAAACGCCAAGCG
>CAMDSU010000166.1 GCA_945907335.1 Bordetella parapertussis
TCGAGTTCCACGAAAAAAATAAATTGCACAAACCTTTGCCTGCTGATGCAGCCGACCGCACACTGGCACGTCTGGCAAGACTTGACAACAGCACCGACGGTGAATACGCCCAAGACGTGGCCAACGATTTGCGCGCCAGCATGCAAAAACACGCGGGTGTGTTCCGCACCCAAGCCACCTTAGACGAAGGCGTGACACAAATTGCGGCATTGCGAGAGCGAGTGAACGCCATCGGCTTGAAAGACAACAGCAAGATTTTCAACACCGCACGCATTGAAGCGCTGGAAGTGGAAAACCTGATCGAATGTGCCCAAGCCACCATGGTGTCAGCCGCCGCTCGCCGCGAAAGCCGTGGCGCACACACCGTGGACGACTACGCAGACACGCCAGAACATCCGAACGGCCGCAATGACGAGCAGTGGCTCAAGCACAGCCTGTGGCACAGCCACAGCAACAGCATGACTTACAAGCCCGTCAAACTGCAACCTTTGACCACCGAAAGCATCCCTCCTAAAGTGAGAACCTTCTGATGAAACGCACTTTCAAGATTTACCGTTACGACCCGGAAAAAGATGCCAAGCCCTACATGCAAACCATCGAGGTAGAACTCGACGGCCACGAGCGCATGTTGCTTGACGCGTTGATGAAACTCAAAGCGCAAGACCCTTCGCTTTCATTTCGCCGCTCGTGCCGCGAAGGCGTGTGCGGCTCGGACGCGATGAACATCAACGGCAAAAACGGCTTGGCCTGTTTGACCAATATGCTGACCTTGCCAGGTGTCATCACTTTGAAACCGCTGCCCGGCTTGCCCGTGATTCGCGACCTGATCGTCGACATGACTCAGTTTTTCAACCAGTACAACTCCATCAAGCCTTACTTGGTGAATGACACGCTGCCGCCTGAAAAAGAACGCTTGCAGTCGCCCGCCGAGCGTGAAGAACTGGACGGTTTGTACGAATGCATTTTGTGCGCCAGCTGCTCGACCAGCTGCCCCTCGTTTTGGTGGAACCCGGACAAATTTGTCGGCCCCGCAGGTTTGCTGCAAGCCTACCGCTTCATCGCTGACAGCCGCGACCACGCGACCAACGAGCGCTTGGACAATCTGGAAGACCCGTACCGGTTGTTCCGCTGCCACACCATCATGAATTGCGTCGATGTTTGCCCCAAAGGTTTGAACCCGACCAAGGCCATTGGAAAGATCAAAGAACTCATGATCAGCCGCGCGGTGTGAATGGGGGATGAGCAACTCAAAGGCCTGCCAGATGACGACATGCTCTCGTCATCTGCCTTGAGCAAACTACGCTGGCGTTGCAGACGCGGCTTGCTGGAAAACGATTTGTTCATCGAGCGTTTTTTCAATCGCCACGCTGCTGAATTGACCGTTGGACAAGCGCGCGGCATGTATGCATTGATGGAATTGGCAGACAACGATTTGCTCGATGTCTTGCTGGGCCGCCCGCATACACAAGAAGTGACGAAAGATAGGCAAGTGCAATCTGTTTTGCAATTGTTGAAAGTTTGAATTTTTTTATTTTGTTTGACACAGGAATTGACCATGAAACTCGCTGATTACAAGGCCACTCTCTCTTTCACCAATGGCCAACCCAGCGTTGAGATGCCGGTTTACAACGGCACCATCGGCCCGGACGTGATCGACATTCGCAAGCTGTACGGCCAAACTGGCATGTTCACTTACGACCCCGGTTTTTTGTCTACTGCCTCATGCCAGTCAGCCATCACTTTCATTGATGGCGACAAAGGTGAATTGCTGTATCGCGGCTACCCGATCGAGCAATTGGCCACCCACTGCGATTTTTTAGAAACCTGCCATTTGCTGCTGTATGGTGAACTGCCCAACGCCCAGCGCAAACATGAATTCACCCAAACCGTGACACACCACACCATGGTGCACGAGCAAATGCAATTTTTCCTGCGCGGTTTCCGTCGTGATGCCCACCCGATGGCGGTGCTCACCGGCTTGGTCGGTGCGTTGTCGGCCTTCTACCATGACAGCACCGACATCAACAACGCAGAACACCGCGAAGTCGCTGCCATTCGCCTGATCGCCAAAATGCCTACCTTGGTTGCTATGGCTTATAAATACGGCATCGGTCAACCGTTTTTGTACCCGCAAAACGATTTGTCTTACGCAGGGAATTTTTTGCGCATGATGTTCGGCACACCGTGTGAACCTTATGTGGTCAACCCGGTGCTCGAGCGCGCCATGGACCGCATCTTCACTTTGCATGCCGACCACGAGCAAAACGCCTCCACTTCCACTGTTCGTTTGTGCGGCTCATCAGGCACCAACCCGTTCGCAGCCATTGCCGCAGGTGTGGCGTGTTTGTGGGGTCCGGCGCACGGCGGCGCCAACGAAGCTTGTCTGAACATGCTCGAACACATTCAAGCCAATGGCGGCATTGCCAAAGTGGGCGAATTCATGGAGCAAGTGAAAGACAAAAACTCCACTGTCAAGCTCATGGGCTTTGGTCACCGCGTTTACAAAAACTACGACCCGCGCGCCAAGCTGATGCAAGAGACTTGCGATGAAGTATTGAAGGAACTGGGCTTGGAAAACGACCCCTTGTTCAAACTCGCTAAAGCATTGGAGAAGATTGCGTTGGAGGACGATTACTTTGTGTCGCGCAAGCTCTATCCGAACGTGGATTTCTACTCTGGTATCGTGCAACGCGCCATCGGCATTCCAGTCAATTTATTCACCGGCATTTTTGCGCTGGCTCGTACCGTTGGCTGGATCGCTCAATTGAATGAAATGATCAGCGACCCTGAATACAAAATCGGCAGACCCCGTCAATTGTTCACAGGCTCGGTCAAAAGAGATGTGCCGCCGCTGAACAAGCGTTGAAATAACTCTCGCAGGAGCCCCATGGGACGCACTCTTTACGACAAGATTTGGGACGAGCACGTCGTCCACACCGAAGAAGACGGCACCTCGGTGTTGTACATAGACAGACATTTGGTGCACGAAGTCACCAGCCCGCAAGCCTTTGAAGGTCTTCGTGTGGCCAAGCGCCCGGTCTGGCGCATCAGCTCCGTGGTTGCCACCGCCGACCACAACACACCGACCACCGGTTGGGAACTCGGCTACGACGGCATCACCGATCCCGTCAGCAAAGCGCAAATCACCACGCTTGACGACAACATACGCGAATACGGCGCGGCCGCCTACTTTCCGTTTTTGTCTAAGCGCCAAGGCATTGTCCACGTCATCGGCCCGGAGAACGGTGCCACCTTGCCCGGCATGACCGTGGTTTGCGGCGACTCGCACACATCGACACACGGCGCGTTCGGCGCACTCGCTCATGGCATCGGCACCTCTGAAGTCGAACATGTGTTGGCCACGCAAACCTTGTTGGCGAAAAAAGCCAAAAATCTGCTGGTGCAAGTCGACGGGCAAGCCGCCAAGGGCATCACTGCCAAAGACATCGTGCTGGCCATCATCGGCAAGATCGGCACGGCGGGCGGCACTGGTTACACCATCGAATTCGGCGGCGCGGCCATTCGTGCGCTCAGCATGGAAGGCCGCATGACCTTGTGCAATATGGCGATCGAAGCCGGTGCACGCGCAGGCTTGGTGGCAGTCGACGAAAAAACGATTGCGTATGTGAAAGGCCGTCCCATGGCCCCCGGCACCGACCGTGTCAGCGGCAAGTTTGTCGGCGGCGTCGAATGGGACCAGGCGGTCGCTTATTGGCAAACCTTGCAGTCCGATGCTGATGCTCATTTCGATGCGGTGGTCAAACTCGACGCGGCGCAAATCGCGCCGCAAGTGACCTGGGGCACCTCGCCTGAAATGGTCTTGTCCGTGTTGGACACCGTGCCCGATCCGGACAAAGAAAAAGACGCCAACAAACGCGATGCCATCGAACGCGCTTTGGCTTATATGGGTTTGCAGCCCGGCAAAGCATTGAACGATGTGTTTGTCGACAAAGTGTTCATCGGCTCTTGCACCAACAGCCGCATTGAAGACATGCGCGAGGCTGCGGCAGTGGTCAAACACCTGGGACAAAAAGTCGCAGGCAACATCAAACTCGCCATGGTCGTGCCCGGCTCCGGTTTGGTGAAAGCGCAAGCCGAGAGCGAAGGCTTGCACGAAATATTCAAAGCCGCCGG
>CAMDSU010000167.1 GCA_945907335.1 Bordetella parapertussis
GACACGCCGCGTTTCACTGAATTACTCAAGGATGGATCCCAATGGGGCATGCACATTCAATATGCCGTTCAGCCCAAACCAGAAGGACTGGCACAAGCTTTTTTGATTGGTCGCGATTTTGTCAATCATCACCACAGCGCCTTGGTGCTTGGCGACAATATTTTTTATGGTCATGATCTGGTCAAGCAGTTGCAAGCCTCGCACTTGCGCGATCAAGGGGCCACCGTGTTTGCCTATCACGTGGTCGACCCAGAGCGTTATGGTGTCGTGACATTTGACGCGCAACAACGCGCGGTGCATATTGAAGAAAAACCCAAACATCCGCAATCCAATTTTGCGGTGACCGGTTTGTACTTTTATGACCCACAGGTCTGCGATATTGCGGCGGATATCCGCCCCTCTGCGCGGGGCGAATTGGAAATCACCGACGTTAACCGCCATTATTTGGCGCAACAGCAGTTGCATGTAGAAACCATGGGCCGCGGTTATGCCTGGCTTGACGCAGGCACCCATGAGGGACTGATGGAAGCCGCCACATTTATTGCAACATTGCAAAAACGACAAGGTTTGATGGTTGCCTGCCCCGAGGAGATCGCATATTCCCAAGGTTGGATCACCGCCGCAGATTTAGAAAAATTGGCACAACCTTATAAAAATACCGGTTATGGTCAATATTTATTGCGTTTATTGGGGTAATTCAAATGCCGTATACCGTGACTCCGACAAAATTGCCACAAGTTTTATTACTCCAACCCCGGGTATTTGCAGATGAACGTGGTTTTTTCTTTGAAAGTTTTAACCAGCGGGAATTTAACCAAGCCACGGGGCTTGACCTGATATTTGTTCAGGATAACCACAGTAAATCAAGCCACGGGGTATTAAGGGGCTTGCATTTTCAGCGCCAATTTCCACAGGGCAAGTTAATCCGGGTGGCACAAGGAAAAATATTTGATGTGGCGGTAGATATTCGTCCCGACTCTGCGCAATACGGGCAATGGACGGGCCATCTATTAGACAGCGAATCGCACCAGCAATTATGGGTGCCTGCGGGGTTTGCCCACGGTTTTTTGGTATTGAGTGAGACGGCCGAAGTGATTTATAAAACCACCGAATATTGGGTGGCCAGCGATGAAGATGCGGTGATTTGGAATGACCGGGATTTAGCCATCGACTGGCCTGTGCATGCACTGACAACCCAGCCGCTGCTGTCACCCAAGGACGCAGCGGCCAAGCCTTTTAAACAGACTTGATTTCTGCGCTGGCGAGTTGACCTGCTGCTTGCAGGGCTTGTACCCAGGCAGGCGTGCGGCCACGACCCGTCCAAGTTTGGGCGGGGTTGGCTGGGTCACGGTATTTGGGGGCTACTTTGCGGCCTGCCGTGGCGCGCTTGGCTTTCGGGGCTTTTGCCGTGGCCGACTTGGCCGCGCGGGTTTTGCCTTTTTTACCACCTAAAGCTGCAGCGATGTGCTCGGCAGTTAATCCCGAGGCGTTTGCAATTTGCACAATTTGTGACAAAGCCTTGTCGTGAGTGCGCGACATCAGACGCTGTTCTTCTTTTTCCAATTTGATTCTGGCGGCACGAACTTTTTCTAATTGGGCAACCGGACTTAAGCGAGTCATATTTATCTCCTGATAAAAAAATATTTCAAAGCGTATTATCAACTATTAATAAAACATTCAAAAAATTAGTGAATTAATTATTAAGCTAATTAAACCAAATATAAATAATGTTCAGGTTGATTTGAGACAGTTTTGGCCGTCCGTATGTCTTATCACGCCCACGGGCTTGGTGCACAATGCCAGACATCATTCACACTGACCCATGAACACTTCAGACGCACCTACTCCGCAAACGCACCGCGATCAGGCACAAATCTTGGCGCGGGCGCTTCCCTACATTCGCCAATTCCACGGCAAAACCATCGTCATCAAATACGGCGGAAATGCCATGACAGACCCGGCCTTGCAAGCCGATTTCGCCGCTGATGTGGTGCTGTTGAAATTGGTGGGCATGCATCCCATCGTTGTTCATGGCGGTGGCCCGCAAATTGAAAATGCCTTGCAGCGCTTGGGTAAAAAGGGCGAATTCATACAGGGCATGCGTGTCACCGACGAGGAAACCATGGAAGTGGTCGAGTGGGTCCTGGCCGGAGAAGTGCAACAAGACATCGTGGGCTTGATCAACCAAGCGGGTGGCAAGGCCGTTGGATTGACCGGGCGTGATGGCGGCATGATTCGCGCGCAAAAATTGAAAATGCTGGACAACCAGGACCCCACAATTGAGCATGATGTCGGACAGGTGGGCGACATCACGTCCATTGACCCGTCTTTGCTCAAAGCCTTGCAAGACGATGCATTTATTCCCGTGGTCAGTCCGATCGGGTTTGGTGCCCACAATGAAAGCTACAACATCAATGCAGACGTGGTGGCTTCTAAACTTGCCACCGTGCTCAAGGCCGAAAAATTGGTGCTATTGACCAACACCGCTGGCGTGCTCGATAAAACAGGACAGTTACTGACCAACCTGAGCGCGCGACAAATCGATGCCTTGTTTGCAGATGGCACCATCAGTGGCGGTATGCTGCCGAAAATCAGCGGCGCACTCGAAGCCGCCAAGAGCGGTGTCAAAGCCGTGCACATCATCGATGGCAGGGTGCCACATGTGTTGTTACTTGAAATTTTGACCGACCAGGCTTTTGGCACCATGATCCGTTCGCACTGACCACCCAGGAGGACCTTCCTATGGCTGATGAGCAACCCGCAGCAAATGTCGCCGATGCCACCGCACGTAAGCGGCCAAAACCGGGCGAGCGGCGCATTCAAATACTGCAAGCGCTAGCAGCCATGCTGGAACAACCCGGCTCCGAGCGTGTCACCACGGCGGCCTTGGCCGCCAAACTTGATGTCAGCGAAGCCGCGCTTTATCGTCATTTCGCCAGCAAGGCGCAAATGTTCGAGGGTTTGATTGAATTCATTGAAACCAGCGTGTTCAGTTTGCTCAATCAAATCGCCCAAGGGCCGCATGAAGCGCCAGACAAATTGCGTCGCATGCTCACCGTGTTGTTGCAATTTGCCGAACGCAACCCTGGCATGGCCCGGGTCATGGTGGGCGATGCATTGGTGTTTGAAAACGACCGCTTGCACCAGCGCATGAATTTATTTTTTGACAAAGTGGAAGCCAGTTTTCGTCAAGTATTGCGAGAAGCCGCCAACTCCTCTGCCACACCCACGGTGGACGCGCAGGCGCAGGCATCGGTGGCGATGGCGTTTGCGGTAGGGCGCTTGCACCGTTTCTCCCGTTCGGGCTACAAACGCTCACCTTTGGAGCATTTGGACGCCAGCCTGAATTTTCTGATTTAAAAAAGCATATCTATGCTGTGAAAAGTTGCATGACCGCACAGGCGGCGCATGTTGATAATGCAGCTTGTTTATTTCTTCGACGGACAAGGACAGCACGATATGAACCAATTAGACATGCAAGGCCGCCATGCAGTGGTCACCGGAGGCGCCAGTGGTTTGGGCTTGGCGATTGTGCATCGCTTGTTGCACTCGGGTGCGCGGGTCACCATTTGGGATTACGACCAAAAGGGCATGGACAAGGCGGTGTCTGAACTTCGTCAACAGTGGCCCAAAGCCACCATCGAATCCGTGCAAGTCAATCTGACACAACACGCGCAAGTGGTGGATGCGGTCAAGAAAACCATTGCGCTGGCGGATGTAGATGCATTGGTCAACAGTGCAGGCATCAGCGGCCCGAACATGAAGAGTTGGGATTACCCGCTGGACGATTGGCACAAGGTGTTCGACATCAACGTCAACGGCTTGTACTACTGTTGCCGTGAAATGGTGCCGCACATGAAGGCGCGCAACAAAGGCCGCATTGTCAACATCGCCTCAGTCGCTGGTAAAGATGGCAACCCGAACGCCAGCGCTTACAGTGCCAGCAAAGCAGCGGTGATTGCACTCACCAAATCCATCGGCAAGGAACTCGCAGACACGGCGATTTGCGTCAACTGTGTCACCCCTGCGGCTGTCAAGACGCCGATCTTCGATCAACTCACGCCTGAGCATATACAGTTCATGCTGAGCAAAATTCCTATGGGACGTTTTGGCACACCC
>CAMDSU010000168.1 GCA_945907335.1 Bordetella parapertussis
ACCACTGCACCCATTTCGATGGCGGTACCTGCCACTTCACCATCGCCTTGTGCATAGTGCACGTCACCGATGAAGAAGCCGCAACCGTCGATAAAGCAAGGCAGCAACAGTGTGGTGCCTTCGACCATTTGCTTAACGTCCATGTTGCCACCGTTTTCACGGGGGGGAACTGTACGCAAGCATTGGTCTTTGTGGCTTCCATTGGGGCCGCAAATCTCTGCTGGACGTGCACTGATGGGTTGGGGTGGCAGTGCCACACCACCCGCCGCACCCAATTGGGTTTCGCGTGCCAGCCATGCTTCAATTTCTGGCTCGCCGGGCATCACGCCGACCGAGCCCATGAAACCGTTCATAGGAATGCGAACACCGGGCAACTGGGCCGACACAGCTTCATAGCGGTTCAACTTCCAGTTGGCCACATAAGGATCTGGAAACATGTCTGGCAAAAAGCCAAAGCCGGGAATCAGCGTGGTGTAGCCGTATTCGTTGGGGTTGATGTCAATCAATTTGATGGCCAGTACATCGCCGCGCTTTGCGCCTTCGATGTAGATCGGACCTGTCATGGGGTGGATCAGGTTGGTATCAATCGCGGTGACATCTTTGGGCACGGAATTGATATTGAGTTTGGCGTCCAAAGCGTCACGCGTGTGCACCACAATCAGGTCGCCGGGCTTGGCACGTGCCACAGGTTTGATGGCAGGGTGGTAGCGGTTAAAGCAATTGGGATCATTTTCGCAATGCTCACCCATCTTCTTGACTTCAACAATCGTTTGGGTTTTGACATCTGTGGTGTCTGCCAGTGTGTAGGTGGCCGCAGCGCCCAGCAGCAGAGCTGCAATGGCTGGTTTGATTTGGAACATAAATATCCTTTGTTGTATGAGAGGACGGGCTATCAACCCAACTTACAAATGTCTGCGATAAGCCAGTAATTTAAAAGCTTATTAAAAAAATACCATTCAAAACCAAGGGGAAAATTTTTTTAGTTTTAAAGAATTAATTCACAAGAAAAGTGCGTCATAAATAATGCATGTCAAGTAACTTAAGCTTTTGCGCAAGGCAGTCCCGGGGTGTTGCACCACTCGCTCCAGCTGCCTGCAAACAAGGCGGTGCTGCCCAATCCCGCCACTTGCATGGCCAGCAAATTGGGAATGGCGCTGATGCCACTGCCGCATTGGTGAACCACCGAGGCCGGTGTGTGTCCTGCCAGCAATGTGTCAAATTCAGCGCGCAATTGCGCCGCAGGTTTCATCAAGCCATCCGGCCCCAGATTGCTGGTGAACGGGCGGTTGAACGCGCCGGGGATATGACCGGCCACCGGATCAAACGGTTCGGTTTCTCCGCGAAACCGCGCGGGAGCGCGGGCATCCAAAATGGTTTGCGAAGGTTTGCCCAAAGCTGCAAATACATCGGCGGTGTGCAACAAAGTCACCAGCGATGGTCGCAAGGCAAATTCGCTGGCGTGGGCATGGCCCGCTGCGCCGCTTTCGACCTCACCGCCACTGGCCACCCAGGCTTGCAGGCCACCATCGAGCACTGCCACTGCGTCGTGGCCGCACCACTTCAGCATCCACCACAAGCGGCCGCAAAAATTCATACCCTGCCGGTCGTACACCACCACTTGCGTGTGGTTGCTGACGCCCATGCGGCCCAGCCATGCGGCAAAGTGCTCGCGCGAGGGCAAGGGGTGACGCCCGCTGTTGACCGCTACAGCGGGATCGTGGCTGGACAAATCGGTGTTGATGTCGGCGAACCCTGCCCCCGCAATATGTTGCGTTTCAAATTGTTCGCGCCCAGCATGCGCTTGGCTGAGGTCGGCGCTGCAATCGAAGACGCGCAGTTCGCCTTGAAAATTTTTTACATCTGCAGCAGATATCAACGTGGTGTAAATCATCAATGTTCCTAGGAGGTTGAATCAGCCACAGTGCTTGCATCAACGCGAGGTCGACATGCGTTTGAGGTACCACTCGTGGAAATGCTGCATGCCGTCTTCCATGGGGCTTTGGTAAGGCCCGACTTGGTTGTCGCCGCGTTGCATCAGTGCCAGCCGGCCTTGGTCCATGCGCTCGGCAATTTCATCGTCTTCGATGCAGGTTTCCATGTAGGCGGCGCGTTGCGCTTGGACGAAATCAGGTTCAAAAGCAACGATTTCCTCCGGGTAGAAAAACTCAACGATATTCATGGTTTTGGTTGGGCCCATCGGATGCAGTGTGGACACGGTCAGCACATGCGGGTACCACTCGACCATGATGTGGGGGTAGTAGGTGAGCCAGATAGCGCCGTGCGCCGGGGGTTCTCCTTGGGTGTAGTTCAGCACCGCTTGTTGCCAGCGTTCATAGACGGGGCTACCGGCTTTGCCCAGTCGATTGGCCACGCCCACGGTTTGCACCGAATACTCGTCTTTCAATTCCCATTGCAAATCGTCGCAAGTGACAAAGTTGCCCAGTCCCGGGTGAAAAGGGCCGACGTGGTAGTCCTCTAAATAGACTTCAATGAATGTTTTCCAGTTGTAGTTGCACTCGTGCATTTCGACATGGTCTAGGGCGTAACCGCTGAAGTCGAGTTGCTGGCGCGGCCCCATGTGCGCCAGATCGGCAGCCACATCTCGGCCATTGGCTTCAAACAACATGCCGTTCCATTCCTGCAGCGGGTAGTTGTCAAGGTTCAGGCACGGGTCTTGTTGAAAATGCGGTGCGCCCAACAAAATGCCTTGGGGCGAATACGTCCAGCGGTGCAGTGGACACACCAGATTGCCGCCCATGCTCTTGGCCGGGTCATTTAAATTGCCGCGTCCCTTGAGCATGACCGCTTGGCGGTGACGACAGACATTGGAGATGAGTTGAACGCCTTGCGCGGTTCGCACCAGTGCACGGCCTTCGTTTTCTTGCGGCAAAGCGAAATAGTCGCCAATGTCGGGCACTGACAAAGCATGCCCCACATAGCGTGGCCCTTGCTTGAACAGTGTTTGCAATTCGCGCTGGTAAAGCGCCTCATCAAAATAGCTTGTAACTGGGAGTTGGCCGACGGCCTGCTGCAGTTGAAGACTTAAATCAGACATGACACGCCCTGACCTAAAGACTCCCCACAGGGAGAAGAACAAAAAAACTGGCCCCTAGCCAGACGGAAGCGGATTGTAGCCGCGCCGCAGTACCCACCTACAATCTCGGCAAATCAGCCATTGAAGACACCATGACCCAGGCCGCCAAATCGCCCCCCGCCGATACAACCCCGCCCGCCAGTTACGAGGCCGCGGTGCAAGAACTCGAACAGTTGGTGGCGCGCATGGAGTCAGGACAAATGCCCTTGGCCGACATGTTGCAGTCTTACCAGCGCGGAGCGTTTTTGTTGTCGCACTGCCGCTCGCAGTTGCAAGCGGTGGAAGGGCAGATTCAAGTGCTTGAAGCTGGCACCTTGAAAAACTGGTCGGGCGGCACAGAATGAGCGAGTTTGACTTGCAAGCGTGGTCAACGCAGCAATTGCTGCTGGTTGAGCAAGCCCTAGAGCAATGGGTTCCCAATGACGCACCCGCCGACTTGGGCCCTGCCATGCGCTATGCGGTTTTAGATGGCGGCAAGCGTTTGCGGCCCTTGTTGGTGTTAGCCAGTTTGCAAGCGTGTGCCCAGCGACCTGCCGCATGGATGAACGAAGCTGGCTTGCGCGCTGCCTGTGCCATTGAACTCATCCATGCGTATTCGCTGGTGCATGACGACATGCCGTGCATGGACAACGACGTGCTTCGGCGTGGCAAGCCCACGGTACATGTGAAATATGGCGAAGCTGGCGCTTTGTTGGCGGGCGACGCATTGCAGACATTGGCGTTTGAGTTACTCACACCGCAAGACAGCGACATTCCTGCACAAGTGCAAGCCGGTTTGTGCGGTTTGCTGGCGCGCGGTGCCGGACACGCCGGGATGGCGGGCGGGCAAGCCATTGACCTGGCCAGTGTGGGCGGCCAATTGACGCTCGAACAATTGCAGCGTATGCACCGTTGCAAAACTGGCGCGTTGCTGGAAACCAGCGTGGTGATGGGGGCAGTGGCGGCGCAAGCCAATGCGGACACCACACAAGCTTTGTTGTCCTACGGGCAAGCTTTGGGCGTGGCTTTTC
>CAMDSU010000169.1 GCA_945907335.1 Bordetella parapertussis
GCGCCGTTTGACATGAGCGGCAGCCCGACCATCACCTTGCCTGCGGGCTTCACAGTGAAAAACACACCGGTCGCCATACAGTTGGTGTCAGCGCATTTAGATGAAGCCACACTCATACGCGCAGGCAGTGCGTTTCAGCGGGTGACGGACTGGCATTCGCGCGTTCCGCCCCGGCTTTGACCATCGCCTTATGACAAGTCAGCGCGTAATGTTCGACACACATGACGGCATCATGTGATGAACATTGTTCAACCGTTTCTGAACCGTGCACGAAGTCATCCGCAGTTGACTGCGCTGAGTTGCCATGGTCAGACATTGACCTACGGACAGTTGGCGCTGCGAAGCCACGCCTTGGCATCAGGCATGTTGCAAAACCTGTCACTCAAGCGCGCGCAGCGGGTCATGATTTGCATGGAAAACCGCGCAGCATTTTTTGAAACATTGTTTGCTTGCTGGATCGCAGGGCTGTGCCCGGTGCCGGTCAACGCCAAACTGCATCCCAAGGAAGTGCGTCAGATTGCGCAGGACTGTCAAGCCTCGGCCTTGTTTTGCAGTTCTGCATTGTTCAATGGATTGCAAATCGCCTTGTCAGACATGCCGTCAGCCCCTGCATTGATTTCAGTCGATGACGGTGTCTACTTAGATTTATTCAACAATCAGAGTGAGAGCATCACCGAGATGCATCCGAATGATATTGCTTGGATTTTTTACACCAGCGGCACCACAGGTGTTCCCAAAGGTGCGATGTTGTCGCACCGAAATTTACTGCAAATGTGTTTGCAGTACGGTGCGGATATCGATTGCGTACAAGCGGGCGATACCCATTTGCATGTCGCCCCTTTGTCCCATGGCTCCGGTTTGTACAGCCTGCCGCATTTGTTCAATGGCGGGCATCAAGTGATTGAAAAAGCATTCTCTCCGGACGTGGTGTTCGAGGCATTACAACGCTACCCCCGGGTCACATTTTTTGCCGCACCCACCATGTTGACACGCATGTTGCGGTCCAGCGCAGGCATGGCCAACGCGGCGGGCAATTTACACACCATCACCTATGGCGGCGGGCCGATGTATGTGTCGGATCTGTTGCAATCGTTGGAATTGTTCGGGCCGCGCATGGTGCAAATTTACGGGCAAGGTGAAAGCCCGATGACCATCACCAGTTTGTCGCGGCAAGACCATGAGGGTGCGCAAGATGCAGCGCATTTGGCGCGTTTGGCTTCCTGTGGAACGCCGCGTACCGGTGTTGAAGTGCGGGTGGTGGACGAAGCCGGGCGCGACATGCCATTGGGTGAGCCCGGTGAAGTCGTTACCCGCAGCGACACCCGCATGCTGGGGTATTGGAACAACCCAAGCGCCACAGCTGCGGCCATCCGGGACGAGTGGTTATGGACTGGCGATATCGGCTCCATGGATGAACTGGGTTATCTCACTTTGCGCGATCGATCCAAGGACTTGATCATTCGCGGCGGCAGCAATATTTACCCGCGCGAAATAGAAGAAGTGTTGTTGCGTCATCCAGCCATTGCTGAGGTGTCTGTGATTGGCGCGGCCAGCGCAGATTTGGGTGAAGAACCAGTGGCATTCGTGGTGTGCAAACCAGGCGCATCGGTAGATGCACATGCGCTTGATGCGTTATGCCTGGACAACCTGGCACGGTTCAAGCGTCCGCGCGATTACCTGTTTGTTGAGGACTTGCCCAAGAACAATTACGGCAAGATTTTGAAAACCGCTTTGCGACAGCAACTCAAACAAGGAGGCGCATGATGCGTCAGGTGTATGTGGCAGGCACGGGCTCGACGCGTTTTGGAAAACATGCGCAAACCTCTATTGAAGCCTTGGCGGTAGACGCAGGTGCGCAGGCATTGGTGCAGTCGGGCATTGACCGCACCCGCATCGGTGCGGTGTATTTGGGCAACTTCATCAGCGGGCCCTTGAATGGCAAAGAAGTGCTGGCGGGCTTGGTGGCCGAGCAATTGGGTTTGACGGGCATTCCCTGTACCAAGGTAGAAGGCGCTTGCGCGTCGGGTGGTATTGCCATGCGTCACGCATGCTTGATGGTCGCCACGGGGTTATGCGATGCCGTGCTGGTTGTGGGTGTGGAGACGATGACCCATGCAAGCACCACTGAAATGACGACGGCGCTTAACTGTGCCATGGACAACGAATACGACGGCATGAGTGGCTTGACATTCCCTGGTTTGTTCGGCTTGGCTTGGCGAGCACATGCACAGCAATACGGCACCACGCGCGAAGACATCGCTGCCGTTGTCATCAAAAACAAAGCCCATGGGTTGAAAAATCCGCTCGCCCAAATGGGGGCCGATTTGACGCTGGAGCAAGTGTGTGCGTCGGCCATGATTGCCGACCCTTTGCAGTTGTTTGACTGCTGCCCGCCGAGCGACGGCGCGGCGGCTGTGGTGGTGTGCGCCAAAGAATTGCTTGCACAACCAAATCAGCCACGAATTCGCGTCATGGCCAGTGTGCAAACCAGTGGTTCGGCACGTATTGCGCAGCATCCAGACTTATGCTCTTTTGATGCAACGGTGTCGGCTGCTCAACAGGCGTACAAGCAATCGGGTGTGCTAGCAGCAGATATCGATCTTGTCGAACTCCACGATTGTTTTTCTATTGCTGAAATCATCGACAGTGAAGACCTGGGTTTGGTGCCCAGAGGCGAGGGCGGTCGCTGGGCGTCCCAAGGGCGTACCGGTATGCAAGGCGATATCGTCATCAATCCCAGCGGTGGTTTGTTGGCCAAGGGCCATCCCGTCGGAGCCACAGGCGTGGGCCAAATTGCGGAAGTGGTGCTGCAGTTGCGTGGTGAACATGCCAATCAAGTGGCAGGTGCAACCATAGGCATGACGCATAACTTGGGTGGCACCGGTGTGGCTTGCACGGTGCATATTTTGGGACGCGAAGCATGAGTACGCACACCTTATTGCCCGCCTTAACGGCATACCAATGCAACGATTGTCAGACCTTGACCCAGCGCCCACCGATGGCTTGCGCCCATTGTTTGGGGCGACGGTTTTCTTCTGTGCCTGTGACGGCCACCGGCACATTGGCGAGTTGGACCACGATACGCAAACCACCGATGCGTTTCAAAAGCGAAGGCCTCTACCATGTCGGCGTTTTCGATCTAGACAACGGCATGCGCATTTCTGGGCGATTGCTGCACGAAGCAAGCGACCAAACTGGTGACCGCGTGCAAGCGGTTGCTATTGCAGATGCTGCATCAGATATTCCCATTTTCAAGGTGACCTCACATGGCTGATATTGCTTACGAAAAACACGGCGCAGTGCGATTGATCACCATCAATCGAGCTGACAAAATGAATTCACTGGACTTCGCGGCAAACGAAGCATTGATAGATATTTGGCGTACGTTTGACCAAGACGATGACGCCAGAGTGGCAGTGATCACCGGTGCCGGTGACAAAGCGTTTTGTGCCGGTGCAGATTTAAAAACCTACACCTTGAACTTTGCGCAGGCCGCAGCGCCTGAGTTTCGCTCCAAGTACACCAATGGCCCGGGCTTTGGCGGCATCACCCGCAACTTGGACATTGACAAACCGATTCTGGCCGCGGTCAATGGTTTCGCTATTTCGGGTGGCTTTGAGTTGGCCTTGGCCTGCGATATGCGCTTTTGTTCTGACAACGCAGAGTTCGCCTTGCAAGACGCGAAATGGGGTTTCCATGCCTGTGACGGTGGCTTGATTCGCTTGCCGCAAATTGTGGGTATGGGGCATGCCATGGAAATTATTTTGTCGGGTGAACGGGTGAATGCCCAGCATGCTTACCGCATCGGTTTGGTTAATCGCGTTTACGCGCCACACGAACTCTTAACCAAGACCTTGGAGTATGCGCAGATGCTGGCCACACGCGCACCTTTGTCGCACCGGTTTGCCAAAGAAGTGGTGCGCCGCTCGGTCGGTATGCACATGGGCGAAGCTTTGCAGTGGGAATCTCGCTCATTCAGAGACGTGGCCTTCACCGATGATTTGAAAGAAGG
>CAMDSU010000170.1 GCA_945907335.1 Bordetella parapertussis
TTCTTTTTGGGTGACGAGAAGAAGACCGTTCGGCTAGTGCGCGCGCATTTGGAAGAGGATGCGGGTAAGTCATTGCATGAAGATTCAAGCCTTGGAGCGTCCATTGGAAATGGACGGGGCCATACCGGCATTGACCTGAACCGCGCCGGCACACCGCTTCTGGAAATCGTGACCGAGCCCGACATGCGCTCTAGCGCTGAGGCCGTGGCCTACGCCAAAGAATTGCACAAGATAGTGACTTGGATTGGCATTTGCGACGGCAACATGCAAGAAGGCAGTTTCCGTTGCGACGCGAACGTGTCGGTGCGCAAACCCGGTGCGCCGCTGGGCACACGGCGTGAAATCAAAAACCTGAACAGCTTCAAGTTCATGCAGCAAGCCATCGACTACGAGGTGCGCTGGCAGATCGAGCAGATCGAAGACGGCCACGCGATTCAACAAGCCACGGTGTTGTTCAACCCGGACACCGGCGAAACACGCGCGATGCGCACCAAGGAAGACGCGGCCGATTACCGCTACTTCCCCGACCCGGATTTGCCGCCGCTGGTGATTTCACGCGGATGGGTGGAGCGCGTGCGCAGTGAAATGGCCGAGTTGCCGCGCGTCATGGCCGAGCGTTTTGTCACGCAATATGGTTTGCCCGAGTACGACGCGACCACGCTGACGCAAAGCAAAGCCATGGCGGCTTATTTTGAAGAGACGGCCAAGGCCAGTGGGCAGGCGAAGTTGGCGAGTAACTGGATCATGGGCGAAGTTTCCGCTTTACTCAATAAACAGCAAATAGAAATTACTGATGCTGTAGTGCCATCAGCTATCGTTCTGGCCAAACTGATTTCAAAGATAGTCAATGGCGCGATTTCAAACGCCAGCGGTAAAACACTATTTCAAGAAATTTGTCTAAGTACGGGATTGAATCACTTGGATGAGGCAAGAATCAATTTAACGCTGGACGAAATGATTGAAGCCAAAGGTCTTCGCCAAATGAACGACACCGGTGCCTTGGAAGCCATCATCGACGAAGTGCTGGCCGCCAACCCGAAAAACGTGGAAGAGTTCAAAGCCGGTAACGTCAAGGCCTTGAACGGTTTGGTCGGCCCGATCATGAAAGCCAGTAAGGGCAAGGCGAATCCGGCGCAGGTTAATGCCTTGCTGCTCAAGAAATTAGGCTGAGTTATCGTTGGTCACCGGCTGCCGCATAGACATTGGGAGCGGGCGACCAGCTAACTTCGGGGTGGAGTTTTCGACTATTGGCTCCATTTGCTTTACCGATATTCACACCCTGACCCAATCCTCCACCACCAAACCACCAACTTGCGCAAACGCTCTGTCATTGCTCACCAGCGTAGCTTTTAGATGCAAGGCATGCGCTGCAATTTGCAGATCCAGTGCGGCTAGCGACCTACCATTTTTTTGAAGCTCTGCGCGAAGCGTGCCGTAAGTTTGCGCCACTGCGCCATCCCAAGGCATCACTTCCACGCGGCGCAAAAACTCGTTGACAGCTTCTCTTAATGCCATGGCCTGGGGGCGCTTGGCCAGACCAAAGGCCAACTCGCCTGCCGTGATGGCGGATATGCATACGCTGTGCATAGGCACGTCCAATAAGCGTGCAATGGCTTTAGGCTGGCGCTTGATGAGGTGGCTCACCGTGTTGGTGTCCAGCATGTAGAGGCTTGCCATGGTGATGTTCAGTGCCCTACCGACTTTGCAATCCCATCCAAAGGGTCCCGTTCAGGCGATTGCATGTGCCCTTGGGCCAGTCGCTCTGCGGGGCTTAAAAAATCATCGACATCATCGATCGCTTGCGCGGCCACCAAAAATCCGTCCCATTCATGGGGTCGCCTGGAAAGGATGACGTCACCGGTGAGCGGGTCTTTGCGGATAAAGACCTCGGTCGTATCAAATCGAAACGCGGCGGGCAGGCGCACGGCCTGGCTGCGCCCGTTGGCAAATAGTTTGGCTGTTTGTGACATGGGCGGGCTTTCACATAACGAATGGTATATACCGTAGTATATGCCTTTTTAACCAAGAAAAGCCATCCCCCTTGATTATTTGGATTCTGAGCCTCGCCCGCAGCTAAATTTCCCCCATGCCCGCCCCTCTCCTCCTCATCCCCGGCCTGATGTGTGACCACAGCGTCTGGTCACCGCTGCTGCCTTTTTTAAACAAAGAACTCAAGACACACACAACCGACCACGGCGGTAGTGACTCTCTCATCGACATGGCCGGACATTCCATGGGCGGGCGCGTCGCGCTCGAGGTTTACCGGCTCGCGCCCGAGCGCGTAGGTCGCATCGCGCTGATGAACACCGGTAATTTGCCTTTGGCCGATGGAGAGGCCGGGTTGAAAGAACGTGCCGGTCACATGCTGACCATGGAACAACCGGAAGCGGTGGCTCAGGTGTTTCTGAACTGGCTGAATTGACGCCGTGGTTTGTCTGTCGACACAGGCGGCAGTTGCATGGACCGCAACACACCCGCAACGATCAATGCCTGTGCCACATAGTAAGTGGACAGCACCCATAAACCTGCATAAGGCAAGGGGCTGACAAAACGGTCTATGGCCAGCAACGTACCGGAGACCATGAAGAGGGTGGCTCCTGCAGCGACCCAGGCACTGCCCGGGTCGTTGCGGTGTATGTAACGCCCCCAGGCTTGTGACGCCATGGCCACCAACACCAGCACATACGCCGCTACCGGCACACGCATGTTCGCTGGCAAGCCGTTGAAAAACAGCCCGGCATACACGGCAAGCCCCGCCAATGCGCAACACAACACAGGCTTAAATTGAGGGCGTGCAGGTGCGTCTCGGGTCAGTAGCCACCAGTAGCAGCTATGCGCGACCAAAAACGCCAGCAAGCCGGGTATGAACATGCCGGGATAAAGCAACAACACATCACCCACCCAACTCAATCCCAAGGCGCGCACCAACCAAGTTTGTGCTTTCTCTGGCATGTGGTCTGCCGACCAAGCCACCAGCATCAAGAGCAACAGGGCGATGGGTTTGGCCAGGAAATAGACATCACTCCAGCCGCAGGCTGCCGAAGCCGCAGACAAGGCAGCGAACTGCACATAAGCAGCTTGCAATGGCGTGATGCGGTTTTGCAGCAAGGCATTCACGCCCCATAAACCCGCTGTGACTGCCAACACGCTCACAGCAGCGTCGCCCCAGCGCATGCTGTCCATGTGCCAAAGCAGATCCATGGCTGCGGCCAGCAACAAGACAAACCAACCCACTGCCCATTGCAGCGCAGGTTTGGTTTGCACTGGCTCAAACGGAACGTGGGTTTGCATAGAAAAATCGGGTTTAGGAAAACGGCGCGCCACATCCTCTGGACGCCATCCGGGGCGTTGCCACCAGACGCGCCATTTGTCGCGCCAGTGCTGCGCATGCCAACTGTCGTGCAACAAGCTGCTGTAAACCTGCCAGTTGGCCCACAACGGGTCCCAACTGTTGAGCGCTGCACGCGTGCCGTAGACACAGGGCTCGCGTTCGTCCTCTTCTTTGAAGCTGCCAAACAATCGGTCCCAAACCACCCAGATGCCGCCATAGTTGCGGTCCACATAAGCGTCGTTCACTGCATGGTGTACCCGGTGGTTGGAAGGCGAGCAAAACCAGCGGTCAAACCATCCCAGCTTGCCCACATGTTCGGTATGCACCCAAAACTGGTAGAGCAAATCGACCAATGCCACGATGCCAAATACCAAGGGTGGCACACCCATGACAGCCATCGGCAAATAAAACACCCAACCGATGGCCACCCCTGAGGTGGTTTGTCGCAACGCGGTAGACAAGTTGTAGTGCTGGCTTTGGTGGTGCACCACATGGCCGCCCCAAAAAAATGCCACTTCGTGGCTGGCGCGGTGGTACCAGTAGTAACAAAAATCATAGAACACCAATGCCAGCAATA
>CAMDSU010000171.1 GCA_945907335.1 Bordetella parapertussis
AAAACCGCCGGTTTGCAAGCCATTGCAGCGGCGGTTTTTTATTTGTGGCTCAGCGCGTTGCTCACCAGTTTGGCGGTGATGTCGACAATTTGAATCATGCGGTCGTAAGGCATGCGGGTCGGCCCAATGACACCCAGTGTGCCCACCACTTGCCCGTCCACCTCGTAGTTGGCGCTGACCACAGACAACTCTTCGAACGGCACGATCTGGCTTTCGCCGCCTATGTAAATACGCACGCCCTCGGCCTGGTTGGACATGTCCAGCAAACGCATGAGCTGCGCTTTTTGTTCGAACAAATCAAACGCCCGTCGTAACTGACCCATGTCGCTGGAAAAATCTGACACCGACAGCAAATTGCGCTCGCCGCTGATGACCACTTCATCTTCCGTCGAATTAATGGCTTCAGAGCTGAACTGCACCGCCGCTTGCATCAGCGCAGCAATTTCACTGCGCAACTTTTCCACTTCCAGTTGCAAACGCTGGCGTACTTCATCTATGCCCATGCCCACAAAATTGGCATTCAAATAATTGGAGGCTTCAATCAGTTGTGACTGGCTGATGTCGGTGTCGGTGAAGATGACGCGATTTTGCACGTCCCCTTCTGGCGACACAATGATGACCAAGACGCGCCGGTCTGACAATCGCAAAAATTCAATATGGTGGAACACTGAGCCACGGCGCGGTGACATGACCACGCCGACAAAATGCGACAAGTTGGACAGCAGACTGGCTGCGTTGGCAATCACTTTTTGCGGTTGTTCGGGTGCCAGCGTCGGGGCTTGCAAATCATCCCGGTTGACGGTGAGCATGGTGTCGACAAACAAGCGGTAGCCTTTGGCCGTGGGAATACGCCCCGCCGAGGTGTGCGGGCTGACGATAAGCCCAAGTTCCTCGAGGTCGGCCATGACATTGCGCACCGTGGCAGGCGACAATTCGATGCCGTTGGCACGCGACAAGGTGCGCGAACCCACCGGTTGGCCGTCAGCGATATAGCGCTCAACCAGGGTTTTCAGCAGAAACTTGGCACGGTCATCGAGCATGGTCATCCTTTCGAATCATTTTAATGATGTAATTTGCCCATGAGCCTGACATTCCGCCATATCGCCTTGATCGGCAAACACCACTCTGCGTTCAACACAGCGCCGCCTGCCCAAGCCAGGCAGGTATTGACTTCCCTCACGCAATGGCTTCAACACTTGGGGGCTGACGTATTTTTGGAAAAAGATTCAGCCCAGCAAATTGAGCTGGATGTGGCGCCCACGCTGGATGTGCCGGGCATTGCAAGCCGCTGCGATCTGGCGTTGGTGGTCGGCGGCGACGGCACCATGCTCGGCTTCGGGCGCCAGTTGGCACCGCACGGCGTGCCACTGATCGGCATCAACCAAGGGCGACTCGGGTTCATCACCGATATCGCGCTGGATCAACTGGAAGCCAAACTAGAGCCCATGCTCAACGGTGAATACGAAGAAGACCACCGGGTGATGATGCAGGCGCAGGTATGGCGAGGTGCAGAGTTGATTTTGGAGGCGCAGGCCTTGAATGATGTGGTGGTCAACCGAGGAGCCACCACCGGCATGGTCGAGTTGCGCGTGAGCGTTGACGGTAATTTCGTGGCCAATCAACGGGCTGACGGCTTGATCATCGCCACCCCAACTGGTTCTACCGCTTATTCTTTATCCGCAGGCGGTCCGCTGTTACAGCCCTCACTGGGCGGTCTGGTGATGGTGCCTATCGCGCCGCACACCTTGTCCAACAGGCCACTGGTGCTTGCTGATACGGCAGAAATTCAGATTGAACTGGTGGCCGGGCGCGACGCCAGCGCCAATTTCGACATGCAATCCCTGGCTTCGCTGGTCATTGGCGATCAAGTCAAAGTGCGCAAATCACAACACCATGCGGTATTTCTCCACCCCCGAGGTTGGAGTTACTTTGACACACTCAGACAAAAATTGCACTGGAATGAGGGAGGTTCATGAGTTTGCAACGCATCAGTCTGCGCGACTTTGTCATCGTGCGGCAGCTTGAGCTTGAAGTGGCCCATGGGTTTGGCGTACTCAGCGGTGAAACCGGCGCAGGAAAATCTATTTTGATTGATGCCCTGCAACTGGTACTGGGCGCAAGAGGCGACGCCAACGTGGTGCGCGAAGGTGCGCCCCGATCAGAAATCAGCGCTGAGTTTCAAGTCAATGCGCCGGTTGTTCAATGGTTACAAGACAACGGTTTTGATGCCGACCAACAACTGCTTCTCAGACGCAGCATTGATGCCCAAGGCAAAAGCCGGGCTTGGATCAATGGCAGCGCTGCCACCGCCTCTCAACTGCGAGAAATTGGCGACCATCTGGTGGACATCCACGGGCAACATGCATGGCAAAGTTTGACGCGCCCAAGCGCAGTCAGGGGTTTGCTCGACGCTTATGCCGGCGTGGATTCACACAGCTTGCAAACAGTCTGGGATGCTTGGCGCACCGCACAGCAAACACTGACGCATGCCAAGCAAGCCCAACACCAATTACAGCAAGAGCGTGAGCGGCTTGCTTGGCAAATGGCTGAAGTGGACAAACTCGCCCCTCGTGCCGATGAATGGGACGAACTCAATGCACAGCATTCCCGCCTGTCCAATGTGCAAACGTTGATGGAAACTGCGCAAAAGGCGCTGCAACACCTTAGCGCAGATGAAGCTGGCGCCACGCTTTCCTTGGCGCATGCGCAACAAGCACTGCTGGCGCAAAGCGATATCGAATCAGAATTTCAAATGCTGGCAGACCAACTGGCCACCTGCCTAGCGCAAGCAGAGGATGCTGCCCACAGTTTGCAAGCTTGGCTACGACGCTCTGACCTTGATCCACAAGGGCTAGATGAATTGGATGCCCGCCTGGGTTTGTGGGTATCTCTGGCCAGGCGCTACAAACGAGCCCCTGCTGAACTGCCCGGTCTTTACGCGAGCTGGCAATCTGAGTTGCAAAAACTGGACGCCGCAGCAGACCTTGAAGCCTTGGAAAAAGCCGAACAATTGGCGGCGCTGGCCTTCATGAAGCAGGCCAAACAACTCAGCAAAGCCCGCGCCGCTGCCGCGCCGAAATTGGCTGCGAGTATCACCGCCGCCATGCAAAACCTGGGTATGCAAGGTGGCCGGTTTGAAGTGTCTTTGGAAACCTTGCCAGAAGCTGCCAGCCATGGCTTGGAAGAGGTCCAGTTTTTGGTGGCCGGTCATGCCGCCAGCACGCCACGCCCCGTGGGTAAAGTAGCCTCCGGCGGCGAACTTTCTCGCATAGCCTTGGCAATAGCCGTCACCACCAGCCAATTGGGTACAGCGCAAACGTTGATCTTTGACGAAGTGGACTCCGGTGTCGGCGGTGCGGTGGCAGAAACCGTGGGCCGCCTGATGAAACAACTCGGCCGCGACCGTCAGGTGCTGGCTGTCACTCATCTGCCCCAAGTCGCGGCATGTGCCGACCACCATTGGGTGGTGTCCAAACAATCCGACAAGCAAGGCAGTTTCAGTGCCGTACAAGCGGTCAGCGATGAGCAACGCGTGAATGAAATCGCCCGCATGCTTGGAGGCGAGCGCTTGTCTGATACCACCCATGCCCATGCCCGCGAAATGCTGTTGTCCATGTCTTCGGCAACTGCTGTCAAACCTAAAAAGCGAGCGACCAACCCATGAAACGCGAACTGGTGTTGATCACCGGCATGTCGGGTTCTGGCAAGTCCATCGCCTTGCATGCACTCGAAGACGCCGGCTATTACTGCGTTGACAACCTACCGCCAGAATTGTTGATACCGTTTGTACAACTTGAAGACCGCAAGGCATC
>CAMDSU010000172.1 GCA_945907335.1 Bordetella parapertussis
CCGCTGGTGCTTCAGCCGCGGCTGCTGCGGTCGCCGGTGTGGCGGGCGCATCTTCGGCCATGGTCATGCCAGAGGCGAAGACCAGACCCAGGCCCAAGGCCAGAGTGGCTAAGAGTTTTTTCATGGTGTGTGTCCTTATTTGTGAATCAAATAGCCGCAGTGCCGGTTTCGCCGGTGCGGATGCGCACAACCTGTTCCAGGCTGGTCACAAAAATCTTGCCGTCACCAATCTTGCCGGTACGCGCCGAGGTTTCGATGGCTTCAATCACTTGATCGACCAGACCGGCGGCCACAGCGGCTTCGATCTTGACCTTGGGTAAAAAATCCACCACATATTCCGCACCCCGGTACAACTCGGTGTGTCCTTTTTGTCGCCCGAAGCCTTTGACCTCGGTGACGGTGATGCCTTGAACCCCGATGGCCGACAAGGCTTCGCGCACCTCGTCGAGCTTGAAGGGTTTGATGATGGCCGTGATCAGTTTCATAGGTTCTCCTAAAGTCATGGGGCTGCGTCATGTGAATACACAGCATTCAAAAAAACGCAGTGCAGCTACTCTTAGCAGTCTCTGTGCCAAGCAAAATCTGCATCACTATTGCCCTCTAACAGGGCTTGTCAGCATGTAAACACCGCCAAGCGCTCTTTTTTGGTGCAGCACTTGTGCCTGTCTCGCACGGTTTTGGTGAGTAATTGGAATGAAAGGCGGATCAGATGTCGTATGCGCAAGTGCACAGTTGCACGGTTTGGGGCTTGAAAGCCCCGGCGGTTACCGTGGAAGTGCATTTGGCCAATGGTTTGCCTCAATTTGCCTTGGTGGGCTTGGCCGATACCGAAGTGCGCGAAGCCCGCGAGCGGGTGCGCTCGGCCATTTTGAACAGCGGCCTAGAGTTCCCCTCCAATAAGCGCATCATTGTCAATCTGGCCCCGGCCGATTTACCCAAAGATTCCGGCCGGTTTGATTTGCCCATCGCCATGGGCATTCTGGCGGCCAGCGAACAAATCGACGGTCAAGCGCTGCAACAGTATGTGTTTGCCGGCGAGTTGTCACTCTCTGGCGAACTCCGACCGGTACGGGGCGCCTTGGCCATGTTGCTGGGCTGGCAACAGCATCATCCGTCACTGGCCTGGGTGTTGCCTGCCCAAAGCGCCGAAGAAGCCGCCGTATTGCCTGGCGCATGTGTGTACAAAGCCGGTCATTTGCGTGATGTGGTGCAGGCGTTTGCGCCTGCGGGCAGCGCGCCGTTTGAGCCGCCTGCCCAAGGCTGGGCCAAGCTGAGTGGCGGTACACCGGTAACCCCCATCGGTTGTGACTCGGCGCTGGACCTGCAAGATGTCCGCGGTCAGGCCGGGCCAAAGCGGGCCTTGGAAATTGCCGCAGCCGGCGGTCACAGTGTGCTCATGAGCGGGCCGCCGGGAAGCGGCAAATCGATGTTGGCGCAACGCATGCCCGGTTTATTGCCCGCCATGGGGCAGCAACAAGCTTTAGAGTCGGCCGCCGTGCTCAGTCTGGCGGGTCAATTTCAACCGGCGATGTGGGGCAGGCGACCTTACCGGCAGCCCCACCACAGCGCCACCATGGCGGCGTTGGTCGGTGGCGGGGCACCACCCAAGCCGGGCGAAATTTCTCTGGCACACCACGGGCTGCTGTTCTTGGACGAATTGCCCGAGTTCCCCAGACTGGCGCTGGAAGCATTGCGCGAGCCTTTGGAAAATGGTCGCATCACCTTGTCACGCGCCAGGCACCAGGCCGAGTTTCCCGCGCAGTTCCAATGGATGGCGGCCATGAACCCTTGCCCGTGCGGCTATTTGGGCGCCTCGCAACCCGCATGCCGTTGTTCGCGCGAGCAAATCACCCGATACCAAGCCAGATTAAGCGGCCCCTTGCTTGACCGCATTGACATGCAAGTGCATGTCGCCGCGTTGTTGCCGCAAGAATTGATGCAAGCCCCGGCGGGCGAAAGCAGCGCGGTGGTGCAAGCACGTTGTCAGCAGGCTTACGACCGCGCGGTGTCTCGGCGCGGTGTCAGCAACCACCGCCTGACAGCCGCGCAGTTACTAGACTTGCGCATAGACCAACCTGCGCAGCAGTGTTTGCAGCAGCAAGCCACGCAATCGGCTTGGTCAGCCCGCACGGTACACCGTGTGATGCGATTGGCGCAAACCATCGCAGATTTGGCGCAGGCAGACGACATCCTGTTGCCGCATATGTTGCAAGCCCTGCATTTCAAAATGTCTGTCAAGCCCTGAGCGACTTTTCTGTGTGTGGCGCTGGGTTTCTGGGAAGATGCAGTCAACCGTTGTGGTTCCACAATGGCCTGTCCAACCTATTCACCGCCACAAGGAGTCATGGTCATGGCGCATATCCACCGCATCGCGGTTATTGCCGGAGACGGCATCGGCACGGAAGTCATGCCAGAAGGTCTGCGGGTGATGGATGAAGTCGCCCGCAAATTCGACATCGCTTTGCAGTTTGACCATTTCGATTTTTCCAGCTGGAACTATTTTGAAAAACACGGGCAAATGCTGCCCGACGATTGGAAAGACCAGATCGGCGGCCATGACGCCATCTTCTTTGGTGCGGTGGGCATGCCCGACAAAATCCCCGACCATATTTCGCTGTGGGGCTCGCTGCTGTTGTTCAGGCGCGAGTTCGATCAGTACATCAACCTGCGCCCGGCGCGGCTCATGCCCGGCATCATCGCGCCCGTGGTGCGGCGCGACGGTACAGCGCGCCAGCCCGGTGAGATCGACATGTACATCGTGCGTGAAAACACCGAAGGCGAATACTCCAGCATTGGCGGGCGCATGTTCCAAGGGACCGAGCGCGAAATCGTCATGCAGGAAAGCGTGATGACGCGCATCGGTGTGGACCGCGTGCTGAAGTTTGCGTTCGAGCTGGCCCAGACCCGTCCGAAAAAGCATTTGACCAGCGCCACCAAGTCGAATGGCATTGCCATCACCATGCCGTACTGGGACGAGCGCGTGGCCGAGATGGCCCGGGCCTACCCCGACATTCGCTTGGATAAATTCCACATCGACATCCTCACCGCGCATTTTGTGCAGCGCCCGGATTTTTTTGACGTGGTGGTGGCCAGCAATTTGTTCGGCGACATCTTGAGTGACTTGGGGCCAGCATGTACCGGGACCATCGGCATTGCACCCAGCGCCAACCTCAACCCGGACCGGCGCTTTCCTTCATTGTTCGAGCCGGTGCATGGCTCCGCGCCAGACATCGCGGGTCAAGGCATTGCCAACCCCATCGGGCAAATTTGGTCAGGCGCCATGATGCTGGAGTTTTTGGGCCACAAGTCAGCGCATGATGCGGTGTTGGCCGCGATAGAAAAAGTGCTGGACCCGAAAAGCGGCGCCCCTAAAACCCCGGACATCGGTGGTACCGCCAACACCGTGGATGTGGGCAAAGCGATAGCTGGCGCACTATAAAAAAAAAGCAGACCAAGGTGCTTACACCCGGTCTGCTTATCGAAAACAAAAAAATTTATTTGGCGGGTTTGAGCGCCATTATCAATTCGGCCATGCGCTTGGCATCAGCATCTGAAACTTGGGGTTGTGGAGGCATGTAGTCCTCACCCCAGACACCAGTACCGCCAGCTTTGATTTTGGCAGCCAGCTTGGCCACGGCGGAGGCGTCGTTTGTGTACTTTGCAGGGATCTCATCGAACTGAGGACCGTACTTGCGCTTATCAATTTGGTGGCAGGCAACGCAATTGTTGGTTTGCATGAGTTTTTTCAGCGGGTCGCTTTCTGCATAAACAGTTTTGGCAGAAAACAAC